>NZ_JBVHHL010000008.1:0-236308 GCF_055561075.1 Streptomyces sp. NPDC022910 | reverse complement strand
GGAGTTCGAACGGACCATCACCGAAGCACGCAAGAAGAGCGACCAGAGGTGCCAGGCCGCATAGGAGAGGTCTCTACGAAACCAGGGGATTGACAGAGCCGACATACATGTCTGCCGCCCGTGCGGGCCGGCCCAGTTTGCGGCTACCGCACGGGATGACGACGAGTTCTGGTTTGAAGCAGTCGAGATAGTCGTTCGCTGGCATTCCTGTCGTCCTGCCTGTTCGCGTGGGACGTTAGCTGTACTGGCGGTGTAATTAGCTGTGCCGGCGGTGTAAAAAGCGCCTGCGTGGCTGTTACAACCAGGCTCCGGACCGCAGCGATCTCGGCCACTTGGACCAGAAGCCCTCGGATCAGGACGCACGGCACTCAGTGACCAGGCCCCAGCTGTGTGGTGCCGGCATTCTGCACCGGAGGACGCGTGCCTGGTGCAATGTCCCGATGTGATGCCGTTATGGCATATATGAGTGTCTCACTCGGCTCTCGCGATGTCATAGCGTCGGTGGCGCCATACGGTCGGATGGGTTCGCCTCCACGACGGATGCGAAGTGGAAGGTTCCGGTTCGGCTGGCCGGGCAGGACTCCCGCCGCGGCACGTTCGGCCAACGGCACGCTGTGCTCACCGACCGGCGCACCGGCATGGAGCACACGCCGCTGAGCTCCCTCGGCTCGCAGGCCGCGGACTTCACGCCCTACGACTCGATGCTGTCCGAACTGGCAGCGCTGGCCTTCGAGTACGGCTACTCACTGGCCCGGCCCGACGCTCTGGTGCTGTGGGAGGCCCAGTTCGGCGACTTCGCCAACGGCGCCCAGACAGTCGTCGACGAGTACATCTCGTCATCCGAACAGAAATGGGGGCAGCGCTCCGGGGTGACACTGTTGCTGCCGCACGGCTTGGAGGGGCAGGGGCCGGACCACTCCTCCGCCAGGATCGAGCGATTCCTCCAGTTGTGCGCGCAGGGGAACATGACCGTCGCCATGCCCTCCCTGCCCGGCAACTACTTCCACCTGCTCAGGCAGCAGGCACTCGGCGAGCGCGAGCACAGAAGGCCACTGGTTGTGTTCACTCCCAAGTCGATGCTGCGGTTGAAGGCAGCCACCTCCACGCTGACGGAGCTCACCACCGGCGCGTTCCGTACGGTCATACCGGATGAGACGGCGGACACCGCCCGGATCAGGCGCGTGCTGGTGTGCTCGGGCAAGGTCTTCTACGACCTGGACGCCTACCGGCGAAGCTTGGACCTGTCGGACACCGCGATCGTCCGTCTGGAGCGTCTCTACCCGTTCCCGGAGGAGGAGCTGAGCGCGGAACTCGCCCCTTTCCCGGCCGATGCCGAGGTGCGATGGGTGCAGGAGGAGCCGGAGAACCAAGGGGCATGGTCCTTCGTGGGGCCACATGTGCACCGGCTGGCGAGCCGTCCTGTTGAATGCATCAGCCGACCGCAGGCGCCGGCCCCCGCCGTGGGCTCTGCCCGGCGGCACGCCGACGAGCAGAAGGATCTCGTGACAGCGGCATTCCGCTGACCGTGCCGCCTACAACGGCGCGGAAGACGGGATCCCGCGCACCACGGCGCGCGACCTGTTGTTCCGGACACCCCTCGGACCGGATCCGAGGGGTGTCCGGTCGTACGGGGCCTGCACGTCAGCGCCGTGCCGGCACGGCGCCGGCGTGTGGGCGCTCGACGGCCGTCAAGCAGTCCGGCTGCGGCCACCAGAAAGGCGCACGTGCACACCGACGCGGGCCTGCACGATCGAGTGCTTACGGTGGGCCGGGATGTGAGCGTGTCACGCGTCGATGGATTCAGATGGATTCACAAAGGGAGGGGCGGCGTGCCTTCGCCGCCCCTCGGCATCCCTCAGCCGCAGGCTCACGCTTTCGCCGCCGGCGGCGAGTCAGGCCGCGCGCTGCTCGGCGTTCTCCCGTACTGTCCGGACCTCCGCTACCGTCGGGTGAATCCCGAGGAAGCCGAGCAACGCGCCGAAGGCCGTCACACCAGCGGCGACGGCGAAGCTGAAGGCGTAGCCGCGCGCGGTGGCGGTCACCGGGTCGGCGCCTGCGTGCTGCAGGACGGTGGCGTGGCTGGTGCCCATGGAGACCAGGGCGGCCAGACCGATGGCGCTGCCGATTTGCATGGACGCATTGTTCATGCTGGTGGCGATGCCCGCGTCCTCACCCGTGGCGCCGTCCACTCCGGCAACGGTGGATCCGACGAGGACCAGGCCGCCTCCCAGCGGCACGAGGATCAGCCCGGGCAGCACATCGGCCACATAGGTGCCGTGTGCGCTCACTCCGGCAAGGAGAACGTAGCCGACCGTGGAGATCGCAAGTCCTCCTCCGTTCAGCGTTCGCAGCCCGAACCGGGGGAGGAGGCGCGGTGCCATCACGGTCGCGCTGAACAGAATGACCAACCCGAACGGCACGAAGGCGAATCCGGTCGCCAGCGCGGAAAAATGCAGTATGTGCTGCACATACAGGCTCAGCGAGAAGAAGAAGGTGGCGAATCCGACGTAGTAGCAGATGCGGACCACGTTGGCGATGCTCCGGTTGCGCGAGCGGAGGAAGGCGAGGGGTACCAGGGGCTGTGCCACCCGGGCCTCGACCAGCACGAAACCGATCAAGAGGACCACACCGATCCCCACGCAACCCAGGACGGAGAACGAGCGCCATGCGTGGTTGCCCTTCTCCAGCAGACCGGACACGACCAGGAGCAGGCCGAGTGTGACCAGGACGGCTCCGAGGACGTCAGGCCGGCCGCGCTTGGCGGCCCGGCTCTCGGACACGAGCTTGGAGGTGGCGAGAAACGCGAAGGCGGCGATGGGCAGATTGATCAAAAAAATCCAGCGCCAGGAGGCGAGGTCGGTCAGGATCCCTGAGAGTACGACGCCCAGGGCCACGCCGACTCCGGCGAGGCCGCTCCAGACGGCCATCGCCCGCGCCCTTTCCCGCGGCCGGATGAACAGCAGCGTCACCAGGGACAGGGCCGCCGGGCTGACGAGTGCCGCGCCGATGCCCTGCACGAAGCGGCTGGCGACGAGTACTCCGGCTTGCTGGGCTACTCCGGCGCTCGCCGACGAGAGCGCGAAGACCGCAAGCCCGATCAGGAACAGGCGCCTGCGGCCCAGCAGATCGCCCAGGCGCCCACCGAGCATCAGCAGTCCGCCGTAGGTGACGGTGTAACCGTTGACGACCCACGCCAGGCCGGTGCTCGTAAAGCCGAGATCCCGCTGGATGGGGGGAAGTGCGACATTGACCACGGTCACGTCGAGCAGCAACATCACCTACACCAGGCAGATGATCCCGAGCGCGCGCCACCTACGCGGATCGGGTTCGGGAGTCGAACTGATCGAAGTCATTATTGATCGCTTTCTGTTCGGTCGGGCCGCCGCCCTGCGCCTCAGACGTCTTCGTACGAGGCGAGGTTTCAGGCCGGTCCGGTCCTCGGGCACTTCCTCATGGATTCAACTCGCAGGGACCGCGCGCGTCTGGCCGCAGGTGCGGACAGCAACGGCGCACATTCGGCCCTCTGGCGGCGGGCTTGTCCGAGGACGGACGGCCTGCGGCGAGCGCCCAGGCGAGGGAAATGGAACTGCCCGAGGGCGCTGGGCGACCTGTTTCTTGGCGACGACCAGGCCGCGACGTGGACCCTGGTCGCGGCCTGTTTCTGGTGCCCCAGTCCGGTGGAGGGGTGGAGAGCCGGTGCAGTGCCATCGGCTCGTCGTGCCTCGACTACGGCGAGACCGCCTCGGACACCGAATCCTTCGTGCCCACGCCGGTCGTCCGGAAACTGGCCCGGAACGCACCAGGCGTCACACCCAGGTGTCGCACAAACGCCCTGCGGAGCGACTCGGGTGAGCCGAACCCCGTGCGCCGCGCCACCACTGACATGGGGTCATCACCCGTCTCCAGCATCACCTGGGCAGCTTCCAGCCTGACCTGCTCCACATACCGGGCCGGAGTGGTTCCTACCTCTTCGTAGAAGAGGCGGGTCACGTGACGGACGCTGACGCCTGCCCTGCGGGCCATGGCCGACAGTGTGTGGTTGGCCTCGGGGTTCTCAGCGACCGCGTCCAGGAGCCGCCGGAGCATCTCCTGGCGGGTGTGCGGGGCCCGGGAGCGGGCGCTGAATTGGGACTGGCCACCCGGTCGCTGCATGAAGACGACCATGTCCTTGGCAACCGCTCGAGCGACCTCCGCACCGTAGTGATCTTCGACGAGTGCCAAGGACAGGTCGATACCGGCGGTGACACCTGCCGATGTCATCATCGGCCCGTCCCGCACGAAGATGGCGTCCGGTTCGACCTGCACGGACGGGAAACGCAGGGCCAGTTGCCGTGAGTTCCGCCAGTGCGTCGTGGCGCGACGGCCATCCTTCGCTCGGCCCGCTCCTGCTCGTGCCGCCGGCTACGCTCGGCCGCACGCTGGGTGAGCAGGGCCAACAGCAAGGTCCCGACCACCCCGACGACCGCCACGATCGGCGCACCCGCACCAGTCGGTCCGGCGGTCGCGGTTACCTGACTTGCCATCAGCTGGGGCGGTGTTGCGAGGACCGGCGCGGAGGCCCCACGGGACTGGCCTCGGTGAACGTTGTTTCACCATGGGCAACGCAGCGCCGAAGGCGCCAACGACTACGCGCCATCAGGCTCGGGCGGTCGGCCGGCTCTGAACCAGGCCTGCACCTGCGCTTTCACTGTGATCGCCGCTACACCACTCGGCTGCACAAGGATCACGAGCGGCCGCGCGGGGGGACGTACTTCTCGTCAGATGTTGATGACCTGGACGCCAGGGCCGCACAACATGAGGAGGTCTTCGGGGTCCGAGGTCAGAACCGTCACCGGGGCGGGTGAGACGAGTGCGGTGGCGGCCACGATCGCGTCGAGGGCGTACTTGTGGCCGTGCAGGCCGGCTCCGGAGAGGAGTTTGCTTGCATGGCGGGCGATGGCTTCCGTGGGCGGGACGATGTTCAGGCGCGAGACGGCGTAGTCGAAGCGAGCTTGGTTGGTCTTGGGGTCGCGGGCTTCGACGAGGGTCACGGAGCTGGTGATGACACGGATGTCCTCGGCTTCGGCCGCGGCGAGCCATTCAGTGAGCTCGGGGGTGCGGCGTACAAGTTTGGACAGGCCCTCGCAGTCCAGGACGAGAGTGCCGCTCACGCGGCGTCCGCCGAGCCCGCCGTGTCACCGCGCACGAGGGCTCGCTTGGCGTCGACGGCAGCTTGGTCGACCGGCCCGTGTTCGGCTTCGGCGTCTTCGATGAGTTCGCGCAGCCGGTCCCGCTCGAGTTGGCGCTGGATGAGGCTTTCGACGTAGGCGGACATACCGCGCTTGCCGGTGCGGGCCTTGAGGGCGGCGATGGTGCCTTCGTGGAGGGAGACGGAGACGGGTCGGACAGGGCCTTCGCCGGGAGCGGGGTCAGGGGTGGTGGCCATGGAGCCACTTTAACAAAACTGTTGTTATGGGGGTGGGGTGATTCTGTTCTTCGTCGCCATCGAACATGGCGTTCGACGTCGAGCCGTGGCGCGAATCTCCGGGTCGCCGAAAGACACGAAAGCGCCGGTCAGAACCCATCCCCTCAGCACTCGATGATGTTGACCGCCAGCCCGCCCCGCGCCGTCTCCTTGTACTTGACGCTCATGTCCGCCCCGGTGTCCTTCATCGTCTTGATGACCTTGTCCAGGGAGACCTTGTGGGAGCCGTCGCCGCGCATCGCCATCCGCGCCGCCGTGACCGCCTTCACCGCGGCCATGCCGTTGCGCTCGATGCACGGGATCTGGACCAGACCGCCGACCGGGTCACAGGTCAGGCCGAGGTTGTGCTCCATGCCGATCTCGGCCGCGTTCTCGACCTGTTCCGGCGTGCCGCCCAGCACCTCGGCCAGCGCGCCCGCCGCCATCGAGCAGGCCGAGCCGACCTCGCCCTGGCAGCCGACCTCCGCACCGGAGATGGAGGCGTTCTCCTTGAAGAGCATGCCGATCGCGCCCGCGGCGAGCAGGAAGCGTACGACCCCGTCCTCGTCGGCGCCGGGCACGAAGTTGATGTAGTAGTGCAGGACCGCCGGGATGATGCCCGCGGCGCCGTTCGTCGGAGCCGTGACCACGCGGCCGCCCGCCGCGTTCTCCTCGTTCACCGCCATCGCGTAGAGCGTGATCCACTCCATCGCGCGGGACACCGGGTCGCCCTCGGCGCGGAGCTGCCGTGCGGTGACTGCCGCGCGGCGGCGCACCCTCAGGCCGCCGGGCAGGATGCCCTCCCGCGACATGCCACGTGACACACAGGCCTGCATCACCCGCCAGATCTCCAGCAGACCCTCGCGGATCTCCTGCTCCGTCCGCCAGGCCCGCTCGTTCTCCAGCATCAGCGAGGAGATCGACAGACCCGTCTCCTTCGTCAGGCGCAGCAGCTCGTCGCCCGTACGGAAGGGGTACTTCAGCACCGTGTCGTCCAGCTTGATGCGGTCCGCGCCCACGGCGTCTTCGTCGACGACGAAGCCACCGCCCACCGAGTAGTACGTCTTCGCCAGCAGCTCCGCCCCGGAGGCGTCGTACGCCCACAGCGTCATGCCGTTCGCGTGGTACGGGAGCGTCTCGCGTCGGTGCAGGACCAGGTCGTCGTCGAAGGAGAACGCGATCTCGCGCTCGCCGAGCAGCCGGATCCGCCCGGAGTTCTTGATGTCCTCCACCCGCTGGTCGGCGGTCTCCACGTCCACTGTGCGCGGCGAGGCGCCCTCCAGGCCGAGCAGCACCGCCTTGGGCGTGCCGTGGCCGTGGCCGGTGGCACCGAGCGAGCCGTAGAGCTCTGCCCGTATGGACACGGTCGTGTCCAGGAAGCCGTCATTGCGCAGTCGGCGGGCGAACATGCGTGCCGCGCGCATCGGGCCGACCGTGTGGGAGCTGGACGGGCCGATACCGATCGAGAACAGGTCGAAGACCGAGATGGCCACGGTCACTCCTCAATTACGGGGGTGGTGCAGGGGGTGGGGCACCGCGCTCAGCCGAAGGGGTGGTTCTCCAGTGTGCGCGGTGCCCCGACGGGACTTACTTCTCGAGACCCGGGTACAGCGGGTGCTTGTCGGCCAGGGCCTTCACCCGGGCCTTGAGCGCCGCGCTGTCGTACGACGGCTTGAGCGCCTCGGCGATCACGTCCGCGACCTCGGCGAAGTCCTCGGCCGTGAAGCCGCGGGTCGCCAGGGCGGGCGTGCCGATGCGCAGACCGGAGGTGACCATCGGCGGGCGGGGGTCGTTCGGGATCGCGTTCCGGTTGACCGTGATGCCGACCTCGTGGAGGCGGTCCTCGGCCTGCTGCCCGTCCAGCTCGGAGTCGCGCAGGTCGACCAGGACGAGATGCACGTCCGTGCCGCCGGACAGCACGGAGACACCGTGCTCCCGGACGTCGTCCTTGACCAGACGCTCGGCCAGGATGCGGGCGCCGTCCAGCGTACGGCGCTGCCGCTCCTTGAAGTCCTCACTCGCCGCGACCTTGAAGGCGACCGCCTTGGCCGCGATCACGTGCTCCAGCGGACCGCCCTGCTGACCGGGGAAGACCGCGGAGTTGATCTTCTTGGCCAGCTCGGCCGTCGACAGGATCACGCCACCGCGCGGGCCGCCCAGCGTCTTGTGCGTCGTGGTGGTGACCACATGGGCGTGCGGCACCGGGTTCGGGTGCAGGCCCGCCGCGACCAGACCGGCGAAGTGCGCCATGTCGACCATGAGGTACGCGCCGACCTCGTCCGCGATCCTGCGGAACGCGGCGAAGTCCAGCTGCCGCGGGTAGGCCGACCAGCCCGCCACGATCAGCTTGGGCCGGGATTCCTTGGCCAGGCGCTCCACTTCGTCCATGTCGACGGTGCCGTCGTCGCCGACGTGGTAGGCGACGACGTTGTAGAGCTTGCCGGAGAAGTTGATCTTCATTCCGTGGGTCAGGTGCCCGCCGTGGGCGAGGTTCAGACCCATGATCGTGTCACCGGGCTGCAGCAGCGCGAACATCGCGGCCGCGTTGGCCTGCGCGCCCGAGTGCGGCTGCACATTGGCGTGCTCGGCGCCGAAGAGCTCCTTGATGCGGTCGATGGCGATCTGCTCGACCACGTCGACGTGCTCACAGCCGCCGTAGTAGCGGCGGCCGGGGTAGCCCTCGGCGTACTTGTTGGTGAGGACCGAGCCCTGGGCCTCCATGACCGCGACCGGGGCGAAGTTCTCCGAGGCGATCATCTCGAGGGTGGACTGCTGACGGTGCAGCTCGGCGTCGACGGCGGCGGCGACGTCCGGGTCGAGCTCGTGCAGGGGGGTGTTCAGAAGCGACATGTGGTCCTACGACTCCTCAGCCGGCGATGTGGGCGTCGTATTCATCGGCGGAGAGCAGGTCGGCCGGCTCCTCCGTGACGCGCACCTTGAACAGCCAGCCGCCCTCGAAGGGGGCGGAGTTCACCAGCGACGGGTCGTTGACCACGTCCTCGTTGGCCTCCGTGACCTCACCGCTGACCGGCGAGTAGAGGTCGCTCACCGACTTGGTCGACTCAAGCTCGCCGCAGGTCTCGCCCGCGGTCACCGTGTCACCG
Source organism: Streptomyces sp. NPDC022910 (assembly GCF_055561075.1). Classification (NCBI taxonomy): domain Bacteria; kingdom Bacillati; phylum Actinomycetota; class Actinomycetes; order Kitasatosporales; family Streptomycetaceae; genus Streptomyces; species Streptomyces sp. NPDC022910. The sequence goes on along the minus strand of NZ_JBVHHL010000008.1, from coordinate 227,761 downwards.
ACCTCCGGGAGCTGGACGAACACGACATCGCCGAGCGCGTTGGCCGCGTGTTCCGTGATGCCGACCGTCGCGACGCCGTCCTCGGCGGCCGACAGCCACTCGTGTTCCTTGCTGTAGCGCAGCTGCTGGGGGTTGCTCATGGCCTGAATTCTCCTGTACGCGGGGGAGTGGTGGTGAATGGGGACTGCTGGAGACGCTCGTGAGCAGGGAGGACGTGTGCGGTGTCACGCCGGCCCGCGCCCAGTGTCTACTTCTGACGCTTGTAGAACGGCAGCGCCACGACCTCGTACGGCTCATGGCTGCCCCGGATGTCCACCCCGACCCCGGGCGTGCCCGGGTCGGAGTGCGCGGCGTCGACGTACGCCATCGCGATCGGCCTGCCCAATGTGGGGGAGGGGGCGCCGGAGGTGACCTCGCCGATCACCTCGCCGCCGGAGACGACCGCATACCCGGCGCGCGGGACGCGGCGGCCCTCGGCGACCAGGCCGACCAGGACCCGCGGCGGGTTCGCGGCTGCGCGCTCGGCGGCCTCCAGCAGCGCGGTGCGCCCCACGAAGTCGCCCTCCTTCTCGAACTTCACGACCCGGCCGAGCCCGGCGTCGAAGGGCGTCAGGGACGTGCTGAGCTCGTGCCCGTACAGCGGCATGCCCGCCTCCAGACGCAGCGTGTCCCGGCACGAGAGACCGCAGGGGGCGAGACCCACCGGCGCGCCCGCCTCGGTCAGTGCCTGCCACAGCTTCTCGGCGTGCTCGGGGGCGAGGAACAGCTCGAAGCCGTCCTCGCCGGTGTAGCCGGTGCGCGCGATCAGGGCCGGGACGCCGGCGACCGTGCCGGGCAGGCCCGCGTAGTACTTCAGGCCGTCCAGATCGGCGTCGGTCAGGGACTTGAGGATGCCGGGGGACTCGGGGCCCTGGACGGCGATCAGCGCGTAGGCGTCCCGGTCGTCGCGCACCCCGGCGTCGAAGCCGGCGGCGCGCTCCACGAGCGCGTCCAGCACCACCTGGGCATTGGAGGCGTTGGCGACGACCATGTACTCCTGCTCCCCGAGCCGGTACACGATGAGGTCGTCGAGGATGCCGCCGTCCTCCCGGCAGATCATGGTGTAGCGGGCCCGGCCGACGCCGACGGAGGAGATGTTGCCGACCAGGGCGTGGTCGAGGAGCCGGTCCGCCTGGGCCCCGGTCACCGTGATCTCACCCATGTGCGAGAGGTCGAAGAGGCCCGCCTTCGTACGGACGGCGACGTGCTCGTCGCGCTCGGAGCCGTACCGCAGGGGCATGTCCCAGCCGGCGAAGTCGGTCATCGTCGCGCCGAGTGAACGATGCAGGGCATCGAGCGCGGTACGGCGCAGGGGGCTGTTGCTGCTCATCGGTTGTGCTCCCAAGGCGATGGGGGTCCCCCCGCGCGAGCGCAGCCGAGCGTGGGGGAGGGCGAGGTCGTTCCTCCCCATCTGTCATCGGAACCTGAGAGGTTCGCCATGACTCCCGCGGCGGGTCGTCACGGCTTGCACCTTGGGTGGGACCACCAGAGGCGGCCCGCTTTCCAGATGTGCCTCGCCCGCGCGGTATCAGGGGCCTGAGAGATTCAAGGGAGGGACTTGCTCCTTCGGCGCCCGGGCACACGTACGTACCCGGAACTCTCCCGCGCGGATTCAAGCGGCCGGTATGCAGTTGGCGCGCACATCATTGCACGCATCGCCCGACGGCGGCAGGCCGCGTCTGTAACCGGCCTGTGGCGGTACGAGTACGAAAACGCGAGACCGGCGCATTACCTTCTCTTTACACTCGACGGGCAGGGCACTACCTGACCCAGGGGAGGGCGATGACGGTGAACAGGACCACGGCGTATGCCACGACCTCGGGCCTCGCGGTGTCCGGGCAGCCCGGTGCCCCGGCGCGGGCGGCCCACGGACCGCGGCGGACGGCCGTGGTGCGTGATCTTCGCGACCGCGCGGGCCGCAGTCCGCACGGGCTCACCTTCGGCGCGGGAGACCTCGTCGTGATCACCGGTCTGCCCGGCAGTGGCAAGTCCACGCTGATGCGCCGCGCCGTGCGGGGCGTCCGGGTCGACTCCCAGGACACCCGTGACCGCTGGGACACGCGCCTGGCCCGGTTCCTGCCGTACGGGGTCTATCGCCCACTGGTCCGTCTCGCCCACTATGCGGGCCTGCGCCGCGCCCTGCGGACGGGCACCGGAGTCGTCGTGCACGACTGCGGCACGCAGGCCTGGGTGCGCGGCTGGCTGGCCCGGGAGGCCCGGCGCCGCGGCGGCACGCTCCACATGCTCCTGCTCGACGTCACTCCGGACACGGCCCTGGCGGGGCAGCACGAGCGCGGCCGCGGCGTCTCGCGGTACGCGTTCCTCAGGCACCGCCGGGCCATCCGCCATCTGCTTCACTCCATCGAGCAGGGCCGGCTGCCGGAGGGCTGCGGCTCCGCGGTACTGCTCGACCGGGACGCGGCGGACGTCCTGCACCGGATCGACTTCGCGGGCTGATGGGCCGTCCTCGTATACCGCTAGCCTTTTCAGCCACAGCAGTGTTCTGAGCAGGTGGTAGGCAGATGGACTTCCCGGCGGACCTTCCCGCGGACTTTCCCGCACAGGCGCACCCCCATCCGCATGGCGGATGGCCGGGCAACGAACTGGAAGAGGTGCTCTCCGCCTCGCTCGGCGTACCCTCGGCCGGCGCCCGGATCATCGAGGTCCTCGGCCGAAGCTTCGTATGGGTGCCGCTCCCCAATGACGGTGGCCCCCACAGCGGTCCCCTCGATCTGCCGACGTTGGAGATCGAGGGTCAGGTGTACGTCCCGGTGTTCAGCTCGGAGGAGCAGTTCCGCCAGGTCGTCGGCAACCACATGTCGTACACGATCGCGCCCGCCGTGGAGTTCGCCCGTGGGCTGCCCCCGCAGGTCGGTATCGCGGTCAACCCGGACGGCGTGGTCGGTGTGCCGCTGCCGCCGGACGCGGTGGCCGAGTTGTGCCGGGCCGGGCGTACCCCGCTCGACGGCCCCGTGAGCGGCGGCCGCGTCCGTCTCTTCGAACCCGACTGGCAGGACGACCCGGTCGACTTCCTCACCGCCGCCTCGGCCGAGTTCGCGGCCACCGGTGTGGTGCTGACCGCGCGCCGCTGCCTGGCCGTGATCGAGACCGCCGACCCGGTGATGTTCATAGGCGTCGAACTCTCCTCCTGGGAGGCCGACGCGCGCACGCTCCCGCTGGAGGCGCTCGGCCGGGCGCTCGGCAAGGTGCCGGTGACGACGCCGGTGAACATGGTGTTCCTCGACATGGCCCAGGACCCGGTGGGGGACTGGCTGCGGGAACGGGTGCGGCCCTTCTACCAGCACGGTTTCTGAACCGTCCGCGGCCGCCGCGCGCGACGCCGCGGTGATGTGGGGTGGCGCGCGTCAAGTTGCTGTCAGGATGGCGGCTTAACCTGGTTTCATGGCCGGAGCGGAAGAGCCCGCCTCCGGCCCGGGGGTCCGGCCGCAGGCGACGCCGCAAAGGGGACGCGGTGTCCCCGGGACAGGGAAGAATGGCTCGGTCGGGGTGGTGCGGCTGAAATCCGCCCGCAACGCACCGGAGACATCCGCCGGGGTTGTCAGGTTCGTCGTGAAGGGGCGGTAGAGGGTGAGCGCGTCGGGCACGGCCGCGGCCGGGCAGGTCGAGCACATGCTGCGCCAGGTGACGCCCGGGCGTTACGACGCCTACGAGGCGCTCCTTCGCGCGCTCGCGACCCCGTCGTCCGGCCAGGTCTGGATGCTGCTCTGGCACGGCCAGGCCGGCTCGCCCGACGCCCAGTACGGAAACATGGAGGTGGACGGTTACGGCTACGCGCCCTGCGTCACCTCCGCCCAGGAGCTCTCGGCCAGCGGCTGGAACCGTTCGTACGAGGTGGTCGACGGCCTGGACGTCGCTCGCACCCTGTACCCGGACCACTACGGCCTCTGGCTGAACCCGCACGCGCCGGGCGGCGGCGTCGGCATCCCCTGGCTCGATCTGCGCCGTATCGCCACCGGCCTGGAGCGCCAGCCCGCCGGACCGCTCAGGCTGTCCGAACCGGCCGTCGAGATCCCGCAGTTCTACGCCCTCCTCACGCAGAACGCGCACCGCACGGGCGCCGTACGCTCGCTGCGCCGGGCCTGGGTGCAGCCCGCCCTCGGCGCGCCGTACCTGGCGATCGGCCTGGACGTGTACGACACCTCGCCGCCCGCCGTCGACTCGGTGCGCGCGATGATGCAGCAGTCCATCGTCGCCGTGCCCGAAGGGCTGCCCGTGTCGACCGTCGCGATGTCCGACGAGTACGACCCGGTCGCGCTGTGGCTGCGCGCGCACGCCCGTCCCTTCTACGACCGCGAGGCCCATGCGGCCCCGGTCCAGGCGCCGGCGGCGGGCGGGTATGGCTATCCACCGGCCCGCGGGGCCTACTGAACCCGGACGGCGGCCACCGACGGCCGGGGTCCGCTGTCCCGAGCTCCTCTTCGCGCGTAGATGAGAGTGGATGGTCGCGGTATCGCACGATGTGCCCCAATTGGCACGCGTCCGACCCACGTTACCCGCTGTCCGGATAACGGAACCTCCCAGCCCGTATCACGTTTATGCATCCATTCACCGTCAAGTCTGGCTACAGATCGCCGGAGCGTTGAAGACTCCCGCTTCAAGGGGTTCGCCCCTGTGTACGACGGACTGGATTCATGCCGCCACAGCGGCAAGCGCGGGCCGGTCACCGCCGGTTGAGAGGGGTCCCTGCCAGATGACGGCACCATTGCACGAGCCGACCGCCGAAGCGGCCCCGAGCGCGGCCGAGGAGGCGGCGCTTGCCACTGCCGGAGCGGAGGCCGTACAGGGTCGATCGCTGGGCCGGATCGCCTGGGAGCGCCTCAAGCGGGACAAGCTCGCCCTCACGGGCGGCATTGTCGTGCTCGTCCTCATCCTGGTCGCCGTGCTCGCACCGGTGATCACGAGCCTGGTCGGACAGGATCCGGACGCCTACCACGAGAGCCTGATCGACCCGCTGTTCGGCACCCCCAAGGGCTCGCTGGGCGGCATCAGCGGCGACCACCTGCTGGGCGTCGAGCCGGTCAACGGCCGCGACATCTTCGCACGCATCCTCTACGGCGCCCAGATCTCCCTCCTGGTCGGCTTCCTGTCCGCCGTGGTCGCCGTGGTCCTGGGCACCGTCCTGGGCATCCTGGCCGGATTCTTCGGCGGCTGGGTCGACTCCCTCATCAGCCGCGTCATGGACGGTCTGCTCGCCTTCCCGCAGCTGCTCTTCACCATCGCCCTGGTCTCCGTCATGCCGAACAACATGCTGGGCCTGACCGGCTCCAGCGTGCGCGTGTTCGTGATGATCGTGGTCATCGGCTTCTTCGGCTGGCCCTACATCGGACGTGTGGTGCGCGGCCAGACCCTCTCGCTGCGCGAGCGCGAGTACGTCGAGGCGGCCCGCTCGCTGGGTGCCGGGCGCTTCTACATCCTGTTCAAGGAACTGCTGCCCAACCTCGTCGCGCCGATCATCGTGTACACGACGATGATGATCCCCACCAACATCCTGACCGAGGCGGCACTCAGCTTCCTGGGCGTGGGCGTCAAGCCGCCCACGGCCTCCTGGGGGCAGATGCTCTCGAGCGCGATCGACTACTACGAGTCGGACCCCATGTACATGGTGGTCCCGGGTGTGGCGATCTTCATCACCGTTCTTGCCTTCAATCTCTTCGGCGACGGCGTGCGGGACGCGCTGGACCCGAAGGGCTCTCGCTGAACTGCCGTACTCCAAGCGTCCCGTGGCACCGACACGGGGTCTCTCATCTAATCCGGAGGATCCGAGATCGTGACTACCCAACGCACCTCAGGGCGGCGGAAGCAGGCGTTTGCCGCTGCTGCCGCGGTCGCCGCGCTGCTGACCACGGCGGCGTGCGGCGGCGGTGGCAATGACGGCGACAAGGGCTCGAAGACCGGCGCCGCCGGCTTCGACGCCGCCAACAACAAGGTCGCCCAGGCGTCCCTGGTCAAGAAGGGCGGCACGCTGAGGTTCGGTGGCGCCCAGGACGCCGACTCGTGGGACACCACGCGCGGTTACTACGGCTTCATGTGGGACTTCGCCCGCTACTACAGCCGCCAGCTCATCACGAACAAGGCGGAGCCGGGCAAGGCCGGCGCCGAGCTGACCCCGGACCTCGCCACCGGGCTCGCCAAGGTCACCGACGACGGCAAGACCTACACGTACACGCTGCGCGACGGTGTGACGTGGGAGGACGGCAAGCCGATCACCTCCAAGGACGTCAAGTACGGCATCGAGCGCGTCTGGGCGCAGGACGTGCTGTCCGGCGGCCCCGTGTACCTGAAGGACGTCCTCGACCCCAAGGGCGAGTACAAGGGCCCCTACAAGGACACGTCCAAGGACAAGCTGGGCCTGAAGGCGATCGACACGCCGGACGACAAGACCATCGTCTTCCACCTGCCGAAGGCCAACTCGGACTTCCAGGAGATGCTGGCCCTCATCTCGGCCTCCCCGGTCCGCCAGGACAAGGACACCAAGTCCAAGTACGGCCTGCACCCGTTCTCCTCCGGCCCGTACAAGTTCCAGTCCTACAGCCCGGGCAAGGACCTGACCCTGGTCCGCAACACCGAGTGGAAGCAGTCCTCGGACCCGGTCCGCAAGGCGTACCCGGACAAGATCACCGTCCAGTTCTTCTCGGACGCCAACCAGCTGGACCAGCGCCTGCTCAACGGTGACCTGGACCTGGACATCAACCAGACCGGCATGTCGCCGCAGGGCCGCACCACCGCCCTGAAGGAGCACAAGGCCAACCTGGACAACCCGGTCTCCGGTTACATCCGTTACGCGGTCTTCCCGCAGAGCGTGAAGCCGTTCGACAACATCGAGTGCCGCAAGGCCGTCATCTACGGCGCCGACCACGTGTCGCTGCAGACCGCCCGCGGTGGCCCGGTCGCCGGTGGTGACATCGGCACCAACATGCTCCCGCCGTCCGTCCCGGGTGCCGAAGGCCAGAAGTACGACCCGTACGAGCTCGCCGGCGCCAACAAGAACGGCAACGAGGCCAAGGCCAAGGAAGCGCTGAAGGCCTGCGGCAAGCCGAACGGCTTCTCCACCACCATCGCCGTCCGCAACAACAAGCCGGTCGAGGTGGCCACCGCCCAGTCCCTGCAGGCGTCGCTGAAGAAGATCGGCATCAACGCGCAGATCGACCAGTACGACGGCTCGCAGACCACCGGCATCATCGGCAGCCCCTCGAACGTCCAGAAGAAGGGCTACGGCATCATCATCATGGGCTGGGGCCCGGACTTCCCGTCCGTCCAGGGCTACGGTCTGCCGCTGTGGGACAGCAAGTACATCCTCGAGAGCGGTAACTCCAACTACGCGCTGATCAAGGACAAGACGATCGACGGCCTGTTCGACGACTACGTCAACACGCTGGACGACGCCGGCAAGACCAAGATCGCCACGGAGATCAACCACAAGGTCATGGAGGGCGCGTACTACCTGCCCTTCGTCTTCGAGAAGTTCATCAACTGGCGCGGGGACAACCTGGCGAACGTCTACACGACCGACGGCTACAGCGGCACGTACGACTTCGTCAACCTCGGCCTGAAGTCCGCGAAGTAAACCCGGCACACCCGCCGTACGGCACGAAAGGCAGGTGAAGGCCGGCGCGGCGTGACCGCGGGCCACCGGAAGACCTCTGGTGGCCCGCGGTCCGCGGCGGGCCGTAAGCTGTGCTCGCTTACCTCATCAGGCGGCTGTTCGCCGCCGCAGTGATGCTCGTGGTCATCATCATGGTGGTCTTCGGCATCTTCTTCCTCGTCCCCAAGTGGGCGGGCGTGGACATCGCCACGAGCTTCGTGGGCAAGCAGGCGGACCCGGCGGCCGTCGAGGCCGTGCGGCAGAAGCTGGGCCTGGGCGACCCGATCTACTCCCAGGTCTGGGAGTTCTTCAAGGGCATCTTCGCGGGTCGCACCTACTCGGGTGGTGGTGACGTCACCCACTGCGCCGCGCCGTGCTTCGGCTACTCCTTCCGCAGCGAGCAGGCCGTGTGGCCGGTGCTGACCGACCGCTTCCCGGTGACCCTGGGTCTCGCGCTCGGCGCCGCCGTGCTGTGGCTGGTCTTCGGTGTCGCGGCGGGTGTGCTCTCCGCGCTCAAGCGGGGCAGCGTCTGGGACCGCGGCGCGATGGTGGTCGCGCTGTCGGGTGTCTCCCTCCCCATCTACTTCACCGGCATGCTCTCCCTGGCGATCTTCGCCTTCGGCCTGAAATGGATCGACGCAAAGTACGTGCCCCTCGACCAGAGCTTCACCGGCTGGTTCGGCGGCATGATCCTCCCCTGGATCACCCTGGCGTTCCTGTACGCGGCGATGTACGCCCGGATCACCCGCGCCACCATGATGGAGATCCTCGGCGAGGACTACATCCGCACGGCCCGGGCGAAGGGCCTCAAGGAGCAGGTCGTCATCGGCAAGCACGCCATGCGCTCCACGATGACACCCATCCTGACCATGCTCGGCATGGACCTCGGCGCCCTCATCGGCGGCGCCATCCTGACGGAGTCGACGTTCAACCTGCCCGGCCTCGGCCGCGCCGTGCTCGACGCCATCAAGAACCAGGACCTGCCCATCATCCTGGGCGTCACCCTGATCACTTCTCTCGCGGTGCTGATCGCCAACCTCGTGGTGGACATCCTCTACGCCGTGATCGACCCCCGAGTGAGGCTCTCATGACCGAACTCAGCAAGACCGGAGCTGCCGTGGGCGAGCCCACCTCCGCCACGCCCACCCCGACCTCCTTCCTGGAAGTGCGCGACCTGAAAGTGCACTTCCCGACCGACGACGGCCTGGTCAAGTCCGTGGACGGGCTCAGCTTCAAGCTGGAGAAGGGCAAAACCCTCGGCATCGTGGGCGAGTCGGGTTCCGGCAAGTCGGTGACCTCGCTCGGCATCATGGGCCTGCACACCGCCGGCCAGTACGGCAAGCGCAAGGCGCAGATCTCCGGTGAGATCTGGCTGGAGGGCACCGAACTGCTGTCCGCCGACCCGGACCATGTGCGCAAGCTGCGCGGCCGGCAGATGGCGATGATCTTCCAGGACCCGCTGTCCGCGCTGCACCCGTACTACACGATCGGTCACCAGATCGTGGAGGCGTACCGCATCCACCACGACGTCGACAAGAAGACCGCCCGCAAGCGGGCGATCGACATGCTCGACCGGGTGGGCATCCCGCAGCCTGACAAGCGGGTGGACAACTACCCGCACGAGTTCTCCGGCGGTATGCGCCAGCGCGCGATGATCGCGATGTCGCTGGTCAACAACCCCGAGCTGCTCATCGCGGACGAGCCGACCACCGCCCTGGACGTGACCGTCCAGGCGCAGATCCTCGACCTGATCCGCGATCTGCAGAAGGAGTTCGGCTCCGCCGTCATCATCATCACCCACGACCTGGGCGTCGTCGCCGAACTGGCCGACGACATCCTGGTGATGTACGGCGGCCGTTGCGTCGAGCGGGGACCGGCCGAGAAGGTGTTCTACGAGCCCCGGCACCCCTACACCTGGGGTCTGCTCGGCTCGATGCCGCGTCTGGACCGTGAGCAGCAGGACCGCCTCATCCCGGTCAAGGGCTCCCCGCCCTCCCTGATCAACGTCCCGTCCGGCTGCGCCTTCAACCCGCGCTGCCCGTACGCCGACATCCCGAAGGACAACGTCACCCGCACGGTCCGCCCCGAGCTGACCGAGGTCGGCGGCCAGCACTGGGCCGCCTGCCACATGACGCAGGAGCAGCGGGAGCGTATCTGGACCGAAGAGATTGCGCCGAAGCTGTGAGCGAGAACCCCAAGGACGCCGCGGTGAAGATTCCCGCGCAGAGCGATGGTGCCACCCTCGCCAAGGACGCCGCCCCCGGCGAGACCCTGCTGAAGGTGACCGGGCTCCGGAAGCACTTCCCGATCAAGAAGGGCCTGCTCCAGCGGCAGGTCGGCGCGGTGCACGCGGTCGACGGGATCGACTTCGAGGTCAAGGCCGGCGAGACGCTCGGCGTCGTGGGCGAGTCGGGCTGCGGCAAGTCGACGATGGGTCGGCTGATCACCCGGCTGCTCGAACCGACCGCGGGCACGATCGAGTTCGAGGGCAAGGACATCACACACCTCGGCGTGAGCGACATGCGTCCGCTGCGCCGCGACGTGCAGATGATCTTCCAGGACCCGTACTCGTCGCTGAACCCGCGCCACACCATCGGCACCATCATCGGCGCCCCCTTCAAGCTCCAGGGTGTCGAGCCCGAGGGCGGCATCAAGAAGGAAGTGCAGCGGCTGCTGTCGGTGGTCGGTCTCAACCCCGAGCACTACAACCGGTACCCGCACGAGTTCTCCGGCGGTCAGCGCCAGCGCATCGGTATCGCCCGCGCGCTCGCGCTCAACCCGAAGCTGGTCGTGGCGGACGAGCCGGTCTCTGCTCTGGACGTGTCGATCCAGGCGCAGGTCGTGAACCTGCTGGACGACCTCCAGGAGGAGCTCGGCCTGACGTACGTGATCATCGCGCACGACCTCTCGGTCGTCCGGCATGTCTCGGACCGGATCGCGGTGATGTACCTCGGCAAGATCGTGGAGCTGGCCGACCGGGAATCGCTCTACAAGGCGCCGATGCACCCGTACACCAAGGCGCTGATGTCGGCGGTGCCGATCCCGGACCCGAGGCGCAAGAACGTGAAGAGCGAGCGCATCCTGCTCAAGGGTGACGTGCCTTCGCCGATCGCGCCGCCGAGCGGCTGCCGCTTCCACACGCGGTGCTGGAAGGCGACGGAGATCTGCCGGACGACCGAGCCGCAGCTCATCGAGCTGAAGCCGGGGCAGCGGGTGGCCTGCCACCACCCGGAGAACTTCGAGGACCAGGCCCCGCAGGACACCGTGCTGATCTCCGACGCCAAGGCAGCGGCGGAGCTGGTGCCGGACGCGGTGCTGGAGGAGTCGGCGGAGACGTCGGCGGCTGTGGCCGCGGAGGTGGAGGCGGCGGCTGAGGCAGACGCTGACGCCGAGGTCGTGTCGGAGGCGGCCGAGGCTTCCGAGTCCGTCTCCGAGGAAACCGCCGAGGCTGCCTCCGAAGAATCGGAAACCGACGGCAAGAAGTAAGGGAACAATTCACCGACGCCTATGCCCCGGCGACCAGGGATCTGGTTTCCGGGGCATACGCATTCAACGGGCTCGGATCAGCTCACGGCCCGTGCCACCCGGAGCCTGACCTCCTTCGACCTCGACCTGCAGAAGCTCAAGGAGACCGGGGCCATCGTCGACGACATGCCCCAGGCAGGCTTCTCGCTGGAGGTCCAGTCGAAGCCCGCGTACTCGGCCGTCCGGTCGGAGACGGCCATCGTCCATGAGCTGGCCCACCAGTGGTTCGGCGACTCCGTCTCGGTGGAGCGGTGGAAGGACATCTGGCTCAACGAGGGCTTCGCGACCTACGCCCAGTGGCTGTGGGCCGAGCACAAGGGCACCCGATCAGCGCACGACTCCTTCGTCGCGGGGTACGACGCCCGCCCTGCCGACAGCGCGTTCTGGCAGATCAAGGTGGCCGACCCCCAGCGCGACACCATGTTCGCCTCCGCGGTCTACCAGCGCGGCGCGATGACGCTCCAGGCGCTGCGCGAGCGCATCGGCGACACCGCGTTCTTCAGGCTCCTGCCGACCTGGGAAGCTCCACCGGTACGGCAACGCGAACACCGCTGACTTCATCCGGCTCGCGGAGACGATCTCGGGGCAGCAGCTCGACGACCTGTTCCAGAAATGGCTCTTCACGACCGGGAAGCCCGCCCTGTAACTTCGGTGTTTCGCTGCTTTCGCCTTGCTTTGTAAGGCGCACCCTCTTCGATAGGTGAGAATGTAAGGGTGCTCCAGCAATTGTTCAGCCCCTCCGTCCAGCACACGCTGGATGTCGTCGGCATCTTCGTCTTCGCGATCTCGGGCGCGCTGCTGGCCGTCCGTAAGAACTTCGACGTCTTCGGTATCGCCGTGCTCGCCGAGGTCACCGCGCTGGGCGGAGGGCTGTTCCGCGATGTGGTCATCGGTGCCGTGCCGCCGGCCGCGTTCACGGATCTTGGGTACTTCCTGACCCCGCTGCTCGCCGCCTTGCTGGTCTTCTTCCTGCATCCGCAGGTGGAGCGTATCCAGGTGGCCGTCAACGTGTTCGATGCGGCCGGTCTTGGTCTGTTCTGCGTCGCCGGGACGACGAAGGCGTACGACCACGGGCTCGGCCTCACCGCGTCCGCGGCCCTCGGCCTCGCCACGGCCGTGGGCGGCGGCGTCCTGCGCGACGTCCTGGCCAACGAGGTGCCCTCGCTGCTGCGCTGGGACCGCGACCTGTACGCGGTGCCGGCGATCGTCGGCGCCACGATGGTGGTGCTCTGCATCCGCTACGACATGCTGAACCCGATCACCTCCGGGCTCGCGGTCGTCACCGCTTTCGTGCTACGCCTGTTGGCGATGAGGTTCCACTGGCGAGCGCCGCGCGCCTGGAATCGCCGCTCCACGGTTGCTGAGGAGTAGCCCCGGTCGGGGTCTTGCCGGTCATCTGCCCGGTCAGCCAGGTGAACACGTAAGGGATCTGCGGCCGCCACAGGGCCATGCTGTGTCCGCCCGCACTGCGCGGGATGAGCACCGCGCGTACCGTCGTCGGCGGCTTGGCGATCGCCTGCAGCGCCGCTGCCGCCTGGTAGCCGTCGCCCAGCTGCCCCGACAGGTAGAGGGAGATGCGGGGCGGGGTGCGGTAGTGCTTGAGCAGGAAGTACGGGTTGTTCTGCCGGCGCAGCCGGACGGTCTGGGCGGCGAGCGAGTTGCGCTCGCCGATCGGGTCGTTGTAGCCGGACAGGCTGATCGCGGCCCGGTAGCGGTCCGGGTGTGCGACCGTCAGCTTCGTCGCGCAGTGCGCTCCCGCGGAGTAGCCGGCGGCCGCCCAGCCGTTCGGCGCGGACTCGGCGCGGAAGTTGTCCGTCACCATCTTGGGCACGTCGATGCTGAGCCATGTGTCGGCGTTCACGGTGCCGGGGATGTTCGCGCAGCCCGTGTCGATCTTGGCGATGAGATTGGTGCGCGGCGCCACGAGGATGAACGGCGCCACCTGCCCGCTGCGCATCAGTGGCAGCAGCTGCTCATGCACCTTCAGCGACCCGAACCACGCCTTCGCCGAGCCCGGATAGCCCGACAGCAGCTCGACGACGGGGAACTTCCTGTTCTGGTACGCGGGCTCGTTGTACTGCGGCGGTAGCCAGACGTAGACCTCGGCGTCGACGCCCGACACCTGGCCCTTGAGCTGGGTGACCCGCACCCCGCCGGCCGCGCGCATGCCCGGCCCGTCGGCCGGGGTGAACGTCTGGTGGACCTTGGGCAGGGCCTTGATCTGGATTCCGCCGGTGCCGTCCTTGCCGAGGTCGGCGGCCTGCTGTACGTGGTTGCCCGTGCCGAGCAGGTCGGCCCAGTTGTCGTACAGGTTGTTGGCGTTGTTGACGAGTACGAAGACCAGGGTGACCGCTGTGACCTGTGCGAACAGCAGCATCAGCACCCGGGCGGTGTGGCGCAGCAGCAGCGGGCCGCCGATCCGGGACCACAGGAACAACGGCAGGATGAGGGCGACCGCCATGAGGACGATCGACGTGAAGAGGAACGGCGTCCCGGTCAGGCTCATCGGCGTATCCGGCTCTTCCTGTGAACGGGTGGATCGAGTCGTACGTCTTTGGAGAGGGAATCCGGGGGCAGCCGGTCACGACGAGTGCGGATACTTACCTAAAAATTGCCAAAACCCCACCCAAGGGTGGCTGGATCCTTGCGGGGTTCAGTGGAACGTCACTCAGCCGAAACAGTCAAAGCTACTGCTTAGTAATTACCTGTTGTACCGTTCAGGCATGCCAGAAGCAGTTACCGCCCAGGCCGTGCGAGCCACGATCGGCGACAGCGAGTTCGACCGCGACACCGCGGTCACCCGCCGGGAACCCGGCGTCTACGACATCGACCTCTCCGCCGGCTGGACGATCATCAGCGCCGTCAACGGGGGCTATCTGCTGGCCGTCCTGGGCCGCGCCCTCGCGGACGCGCTGCCGCACCGCGACCCGTTCACGATCTCCGCGCACTACCTCACCGCGTCCCGGCCGGGTCCCGCGGTGATCCGTACGGACGTCGTCCGCACCGGCCGCACCCTCTCCACCGGCCAGGCGTCCCTCTTCCAGTACGACGAGGAGGGCCACGAGGTCGAACGGATCCGCGTCCTCGCCTCGTACGGCGACCTCGACTCCCTGCCCGACGACGTCCGTACCAGCGCGAAGCCGCCCGTTCTCCCGCCGATGGACCAGTGCTTCGGTCCCGAGGACGGGCCCGCGCCGGTCTCCGGCAGCTCGGCCATCACGGACCGGCTGATGCTCAAGCTCGATCCCGCGACGTTGGGCTGGGCGCTCGGCTCCCCGTCCGGGAAGGGTGAGATGAGGGCCTGGTTCGGGCTGGCCGACGCCCGCGACCCGGACCCGCTCTCGCTGCTCCTCGCGGTGGACGCGCTGCCGCCCACCGCATTCGAGCTCGGCATCTCCGGCTGGGTGCCGACCGTCGAGCTGACCGTGCATGTGCGGTCCCGCCCGGCGCCCGGGCCGCTGCGGGTCTCGATCACCACCCGTAACCTCGCCGGCGGCTTCCTGGAGGAGGACGCCGAGGTCTGGGACAGCAGGGACCGCCTGGTCGCCCAGTCCCGACAGCTGGCACGGGTGCGGCTCGCCTGAGCCCCTTCCGCGCCTCGCACCGGTGCCGGAGCCGCGCCCCGTCAAGGGGCGTGGCGTGACACCTTGCGGTGCCTTCGTGGGGCGCCCGGTTTCACCGGCCCGCGAGAGCGCGTTGCGGCCGGGCGTCTCGCCCCAGGGCACACGCACCGGCGCGTCCAGCCGGCCGTCGTCCGCCCAGGCGCGCCGGACTTCGGTCCTGGCCTCGTCGTACGCGGCCGGCCAGCCCTCGTCCCCGACGCCCTCCGCGAACGGGCGTACGGCCAAGCCGTCGCCGCCCGCGCCGACCACGGTGATCCGCCGCGCGCCGCCGACGAGATGCGACAGCAGCGTCCGCACGTCGAGCTCGGTGCACGGTGTCGGTCCGGCGAGCTGCTCCGTCCGGACGGTCTTGACCAGCGCGGCGACCTGCTCGGCGGCCCGCACGTACGAGCTGTCAGAGGCGTCCGGCATGCCGACCGGAAACCCGTCCGGCAACCGCTCGGGCCGGCCGTCCGGCACGCCCTCCGGCGCGCCCACGGGTGGCACGACGGGCAAGAAGCCGACCGGGACTCCTTCCGGAATGCCGTCCGGCGGTTCGGGCGGAGGACCCGGCGGCGGCCAGGGCGGCGGCTGTGGAGCCCCGGGCGGACAGCCGGGCGCCGACCAGGGCCGACAGGCGCAGAACTGACCTCTCGGTCCGTCCCGCACGGGGGCCACCGGCATACGGGCTGGTACGTGGGCGGCACACCTGGTGAACGGGTGTGCCGCCCACGGTCGTTGAGAGGACAGCCGGTCGGTTCACGACTTCCAGTGGTGGCGCCCGATGCTGATGAGCCGCAGCCGCTGGGTCGCCATCCGGGCCACCCGGTCCCGCTCCTCGGGGGGACCCTCCAGCGCCTCCAGGAACTGGGAGGCCGTCATCAGCATCTGGTCGACGTAGAGTCCGGCGAGCATCATCAGGTCCTCGTCGCTCCATCCGGCGGACTCGGAATGCTCGGCCAGCGCGACCTTCACCTCCTCGGCGAACCGGGCGAGTTGCCGCCGGATCGCCTCCCGCACGGGCTGGACGCCGCCGTGCCGCTCCCGCGCGATGAAGCGCACGTGTGCGGGATACGCGTCGACATGGCGGGCGATCAGATCGACGGCGCGGACGATGCGCTCGCCGCTGTCGCCGGTCGCGGAGACCGTGGACGCGATCATCGGGTGGAGGCTGCCGAGTGCCTCCTCCACCAGTTCCACGCCGAGATCGGCGGTCGAGCGGAAGTGCCGGTAGAAGGCGGTCGGAGCGACGCCGACCGCGCGGGTGACCTCGCGCAGACCCAGGCTGCTCAGGCTCTGCTCCTCCAGCAGCCCCAGCGCCGCGTCCAGGAGCGCCTGCCGGGTCTTCTGCTTCTGGGCCTGCCGGATGCCGAGGGTGTGACTCATGCCATGCAGTTAACAACTGTTCTCTGGAATTGAAAAGCCGTCGGGCGCGCTAGACTTGGGAGTCAGTGAACAACTGTAACCACAACCGTTCACCGAAATGTAACGAGAGCCACCTCGGAGGGGATCTCATTCCATGCTGTTCCTCGTCGCCGCACTTCTGCTGCTGGGCGCCGTCCTTGGCACCGTGGCCCACGCCCCGCTCTCCTTCACCCTCGTCGCCGCGGCCGTGATCGCCGTGTGGCTCGTGGTCTTCGCGGTCCGTGAGCGGCACGGGCGCCGGCGGCACACCTCCGCCCACTGACCCGCATACGCGAACCGACTGTCGGGAGCTGACGCATCATGCAACTCACTGCCGCACGAACCGCACCAACCGCACAAGCCTCAGGAACCTCACGAACCGGGGACGGCGCCGCACCGGTCCGCCGCGACGGGGGGCGCGACGCGGACGGCATGGCCGTCGCGTCCTTCATCCTGGGCCTGCTCGGCCTCCTCGTCCTGAACTTCTTCCTGGGCCCCATCGCCATCGCCCTGGCGGCCGTGGCCATGTGGCGCGGCACGAAACGCCCGGGCCGCGCACTCCTGGGCCTGGGCCTCGGCATCGCGGACCTGGTGGTCCTGGTGGCCTTCATGCAGCTGGACCACACTGTGTCCTGGAGCATGTAGGCGGCGCCGCACGCCGTCGCCCGGCGACGGGCCCGCGGACGACGGGCCGACCGCCGGTGTGTACGCGAGGGCCCGCCTGGGCTCAGTCCGTACACGGGCGGCCCGTAGAATCGGCCCCACCATGGCTTACCTCGACCACGCCGCGACCACCCCGATGCTTCCCGAGGCGGCAGAGGCACTGACCGCACAACTCGGCATCACCGGCAACGCTTCCTCGCTGCACGCATCGGGTCGCCGTGCCAGGAGAACCGTGGAAGAGGCACGCGAGACCCTCGCCGAAGCACTGGGCGCCCGTCCCAGCGAGGTCGTCTTCACCTCCGGCGGCACCGAGGCCGACAACCTCGCCGTCAAGGGCCTGTACTGGTCCCGCCGCGCCGCGGACCCGGCCCGCACCCGCGTCCTCGCCAGCCCCGTCGAACACCACGCCGTCCTCGACGCGGTCCACTGGCTGGGCGAGCACGAGGGCGCCACGGTCGAGTACCTGCCCGTCGACACCTACGGCCGCGTCCACCCGGAGGCCCTGCGCGAGGCCATCGCCCGCAACCCCGAGGACGTCGCCCTCGCCACGGTCATGTGGGCCAACAACGAGATCGGCACGGTCATGCCGGTCCGTGAACTCGCCGACGTGACAGGGGAGTTCGACGTCCCGCTGCACGCCGACGCGGTCCAGGCCTTCGGTCAGGTCCCGCTGGACTTCGAGTCCTCGGGGCTCGCCGCGATGACGGTCTCCGGCCATAAGATCGGCGGCCCGTACGGCATCGGCGCGCTGATCCTCGGCCGCCAGTACAGCCCCGTCCCCGTGCTGCACGGCGGGGGCCAGGAGCGCCACGTGCGCTCCGGCACCCTCGACGTGCCCGCCATCGCCTCCTTCGCCGTCGCCGGACGGTTCGCCGCCGAGCAGCGCGAGTGGTTCGCCCGAGAGATCGGCGCCCTGCGCGACGACCTGATCGCCGCGGTCCGCAAGGCCGTCCCGGACGCGGTCCTGGGCGGGGACCCGGTGGACCGGCTCCCGGCCAACGCCCACTTCACGTTCCCCGGTTGCGAGGGCGACTCCCTGCTCCTGCTGCTGGACGCGCAGGGCATCGAGTGCTCAACGGGCTCCGCCTGCACGGCCGGTGTCGCCCAGCCGAGCCATGTCCTGCTCGCCACCGGCGCCGATCCGGACCTCGCCCGGGGCACCCTCCGCTTCTCCCTGGGCCACACGTCCACGGAGGCCGACGTGGAGGCGGTCGCCAAGGCGATCGGCCCCGCGGTCGAGCGTGCTCGCACCGCGGGGCTGACCTGACGGCTGGCTTTCCGTGACCATGAGGGAGGCCGTCATGCCCTCGTCTTCGTGCTGCAGCAGATGTCATTGGAGCTCATGCTGGTGCAGGTGTTGACGGACCCCAGGTCACATCCGGAACGTGGAACACATCGGACTCATGCGATGCGAAGCCGGCCCACAGCGTCGGGAAGGTGTGACGTGCGTCACGTTTGCGCGAGCCTGATGTACCGGTCCCAGTCCCAGTACGGACCCGGATCCGTGTGGTCCGTGCCCGGCACCTGCACATGCCCGATGATGTGCTCGCGGTCGACGGGTATGCCGTACCGCCCGCATATCGCGGCCGTGAGCCGCGCCGACGCCTCGTACATCGCGTCCGTGAACGAGGATGCGCGCTCCACGAAGCCCTCGTGCTCGATGCCGACGCTCCGCTCGTTGTACTCCCGGTTGCCCGCGTGGAACGCCACGTCCAGCTCGCGGATCATCTGGGTGACCCGGCCGTCCCTGCGCACGATGTAGTGCGCCGCCGCGCCGTGCCCCGGGTCCTGGAACACCTGCACCGCACTGCGGTAGCTGCCCTGGGTGACATGGATGATCACGCGGTCTATGCCGTAGTCGTCGGGCCGGTCCGCGCGCCGCAGGTTCGCCGACGAGGCCGCCATCCACCGCGCGCCCCGGAAGTCGACCGCGCCCTCCACCCGTGGCTTTTCGATGCCGGGCAGCCGCCACCACAGGTGTGCCAGCTCGTCCCGTGCGAGCGCGGCCGTGCCCACCGCGGCCGCCGTGCCTCCGACGATCAGCGCCCGTCGCCCGAGCCGCCGGTCGCTGTCCTTTGCCGTCCTCCGGTCCCCCATGTGATCGTCAACGGATACTCGCGAGCCGCGGTTCCCGTCGGCCCCGTACTCTTGAAGGGCTATGACTGACACCCCGCAGCGCCCCCTCCGCGTCCTCGCCGCCATGTCCGGCGGGGTCGATTCCGCCGTCGCCGCCGCCCGCGCCGCCGATGCGGGCCACGACGTGACCGGCGTCCACCTCGCGCTGTCCGCCAACCCGCAGTCCTTCCGTACGGGGGCGCGCGGATGTTGCACCATCGAGGACTCGCGGGACGCCCGCCGCGCCGCGGACGTCATCGGCATCCCGTTCTACGTCTGGGACCTCGCCGAGCGGTTCCGTGAGGACGTGGTCGAGGACTTCATCGCCGAGTACGAGGCCGGGCGCACCCCCAACCCGTGCCTGCGCTGCAACGAGAAGATCAAGTTCGCGGCACTGCTCGACAAGGCCCTCGCCCTCGGCTTCGACGCGGTCTGCACGGGCCACTACGCCAAGGTCGTCACCCTCGACGACGGCACGCGCGAGCTGCACCGCGCCTCCGACATGGCGAAGGACCAGTCGTACGTCCTCGGCGTCCTCGACGAGAGGCAGCTGGCGCACGCGATGTTCCCGCTCGGGGACACGGTCACCACCAAGGACGAGATCCGCGCGGAGGCCGAGCGCCGGGGCCTCGCGGTCGCCAAGAAGCCCGACTCGCACGACATCTGCTTCATCGCCGACGGCGACACCCAGGGCTTCCTCGCCCGGCGGCTCGGCCGGGCCGAGGGCGACATCGTCGACGAGTCCGGCACCAAGCTGGGCACGCACGACGGCGCGTACGGCTTCACGATCGGCCAGCGCAAGGGCCTGCGGATCGGGACCCCCGCGTCCGACGGCAAGCCGCGCTACGTACTGGACATCTCGCCGGTGAACAACACCGTGACGGTGGGCCCGGCCGCCTCCCTGGACGTCGGCGCCCTGACCGCCGTCAAGCCCCGCTGGTGCGGCACGGCCCCGGCCGGCCCCGGCACCTACACGGCCCAGCTCCGCGCCCACGGCGGCGAGACGGAGGTGACCGCGGAACTGGTCGACGGCGCGCTGCGGGTCACCTTCGCGGAGCCGGTCCGCGGCGTCGCACCCGGTCAGGCGATCGTCCTGTACGAAGGCACGCGCGTGGTGGGCTCGGCGACGATCGCGTCGACCACGCGCGCGGCGACCGCCGTGGCGTGACCGTGCCGCGCTAACGCGCGAAGAACTCCGCCAGCACGGGCGCGAGCATCTGCGGATCCACCAAGTGGTTCTGGCCCTCCAGAACGTGGTACGTGCCCTCGGGTACCGCGTCGGCGACCGCCTTGGTCGCCCTGCGCAGCCACTCGGGGCTCAGGGCGCCCGCGACGGACAGGGCCGGGACGGTGATCGAGGCCAGGCGACGATGGGGCACCAGTCCGTCGCCCATGACCGCGTCGTCGTACGCGAGAGTCGGCGCGATCGCCTCCATGTCGGCCCACATGGGGGACTGGCGGGCGCTCGCGATCACTTTCGGGGCCAGGCCGGTGAGCCTGAGGAACAGCTCCACCGCGTCCCCGAGCCGGCCCTCCTCGAGTGCCTCACCGAGATTCGCGGTGTACTCCGCGCGTTCCAGTTCGCCGCCGGGCGAGTAGTCCGCGAACGGAGGCTCGTACACGGCCACCTGAGGCACCGGCAGTCCGCTCGCCGCCGCCTCCAGCGCCAGCGCGCCACCCGACGAGATGCCGTACAGCGCCGCCTCGCCGCCCGCTGCCTCGATCAGCGCCGCCAGGTCCTCGACCTCGCGGGCCACCGCGTACGGCGGCGTGTCGCCGCTCTCGCCGCGGCCCCGGCGGTCGTACACGATGACGCTGAAGCGGTCCGAGAGGTGCGCGGCCAGGGGCGCCACCGTGGCACCCGTGGACATCGCGCCGCTCACGAGGACGATCGCCGGGCCCTGTCCGGTGCGCTCGTACGCGACGGGGGTGCCGTCGCGCGAGATGGTCTGCTTGTCCATGTGTGTGAGACTGCCGCAGACGTCGGCGTCAATCGGTCACGACACTGCTACTCGGTCACGACACTTCCACTTCGTAGAAGCACAGGTGGTCCTTGATCCGGGCGACCTCCGGCTTGGGGTCGGGATACGCCCACACCAGGTCCGCCGCGTCCGGCAGGGACCAATAGGACGCCGTGCCCTTGAAGGGGCACTCGGTGTGCGTCTCGGACGGCGTCAGCAGGTCGAGGCGCACGTCCTCGGCCGGGATGTAGTACCGCGTGGGAGATCCGGTCTCGCGCAGCACGAGAGCCCGGTCACTCTCCGCCAGGACCTGTCCGCCGTGCACCACGCGCACGTGCTGGTCGCCCTGCTCGATGGTGATCGTGTGTCCTTTGCTCATACCGGAAAAGCAAGCGTGGGCCCCCGGTTCTTCCCGCGTACGGTTGCGGCATGAAAATCTGCGTCTTCCTCTCCGCCGCCGACCTCGCCGACACCTACACGCGCCCCGCACGCGAGTTCGCCGAACTGCTGGGCAAGGGGGGCCACACGCTGGTGTGGGGCGGCTCCGACGTCGGCCTCATGAAGGTCGTCGCGGACGGGGTGCAGGAGGCGGGCGGGAGGCTGGTGGGCGTCTCCGTCGGGTTTCTGGCGGGCAAGGCCCGGGCGGGTGCCGACGACATGGTGATCGCGAAGGACCTCGCCGAGCGCAAGAGGCTGCTCCTGGAGAAGGCCGACGCGATCGTGATCATGGTCGGCGGGACCGGGACGCTCGACGAGGCGACCGAGATCCTGGAGCTGAAGAAGCACGGGCACACCGACAAGCCGGTGGTCCTCCTGAACACGGCCGGCTTCTACGACGGCCTGAAGGAGCAGTTCCGCCGTATGGAGGACGAGGGCTTCCTGCCGCGGCCGCTCACGGACCTCGTGTTCTTCGCCCAGGAGCCGGTGGGAGCGCTGGCCTATCTCGAGGAGTCGCTCGGAACCCAGTAGGGCCGTGGTGCGAGCATGGCGGACATGGCTACTCATGTGATCACCGGAGCGGGCTCCGGCATCGGCGCGGCCGTGGCCCGCCGCCTGCACGCGCGCGGGGACGACCTCGTGCTGCACGCGCGTGACGCGGGTCGGGCCAAGGAGCTGGCGGCCGAGTTCCCCGGGGCGGGGACGCTGGTCGGTGACCTGTCCGAACCCGACAGGCTCTCCTGGGCGTTCTCGCATCAGAGCCTGCCGGACCGGGTGGACTCCCTTCTGCACGTCGCGGGCGTGGTCGACCTGGGCCGGGTGGGCGAGCTGACCCCGAAGTCCTGGCACCACCAGCTCAACGTCAACCTGGTCGCCCCCGCCGAGCTGACCCGCCACTTCCTGCCCCAGCTGCGCGCCGCGCGCGGTCACGTCGTGTTCGTGAACTCGGGTGCCGGCCTGAACGCCACCGCGGAATGGTCGGCGTACGCGGCCTCCAAGCACGGCCTCAGGGCCCTCGCGGACTCCCTGCGCCACGAGGAACACGCGAACGGCGTCCGGGTCACCTCGGTCTACCCCGGCCGCACGGCGAGTCCGATGCAGGCCAAGGTCCACCAGCAGGAGGGCAAGCGGTACGACCCGTCCCAGTGGATCGACCCGGAGTCGGTGGCGACGACGATCCTGATGTCCCTGGACCTGCCGAGGGACGCGGAGGTCAACGACCTGACGGTGCGCCCGGGGGCGTAGCCCGAGTCGGATGGTACGGCCGGGGGCGTAGCCGGCGACTTGGGGACGACCGGGACGGGGCGTACGGGGGCGGCGCTTTGCGGCGGAGTCCAGGCTCAACCAGCCCGTCCGGCGTTTGAGGACGAGGCCGTTCAGGCCGATGGAGGGTCTGGGGGCGCAGCCCCCGGGACGGCACCCCGCCACCGGCACCGCCCAGCAGACGGCGCCCTGAACCGGCCCCACCCCCGGAGGGCCTACGCTGCCGGGGTGAGTGAAAACAGCCAGTTCAGGTTCGGTGGTGCCACCGGAATCGGGTCCATGCCCGGGGAGGACGCGCGGGAGGCCGCCAAGACCGTCATCGGAAGCTTCGAGGACTTCCCGTTTCTCGCCGAGCTGCCGGCCCGCGGACCCGGCGCGGACATGATCGGGCGGACCGCCGGGATGCTCGTCGAGCTGTACGCGCGCGTGGAGCCCAGCGGCTGGCGGTTCGGAGACCGGCCGGGGCGGGACACCAGACGGGCACGCTCCTGGCTCCGCGAGGACCTCGACGCGCTCGAGGAGTTCACCCAGGAGTACGAGGGATCGCTGAAGGTGCAGGCGGTGGGGCCCTGGACGCTCGCCGCCGCGCTGGAACTGAAGAACGGCGAGGCCGCCCTCTCCGACCCCGGAGCCGTCCGGGATCTCGCCGGGTCGCTCGCCGAGGGACTGCGGCTCCACCTCGACGAGATCCGGCGGCGGGTACCCGGCGCCCGGCTCGTGCTGCAGCTCGACGAGCCGTCGCTGACCGCCGTTCTGCGCGGGCAGCTGAAGACGGCCAGCGGCTATCGGACCCACCGGGCCGTCGACCGGCAGGTCGTCGAGGCCACACTGCGGGACGTCGTCGGGGTTCACGCGGACGGCCCGGTCGTGGTCCACTCGTGCGCACCGGACGTCCCGTTCGCGCTCCTGCGCAGGGCGGGCGCGGCCGCGGTCTCCTTCGACTTCTCGCTCCTCACCGAGCGTGACGACGACGCGATCGGAGAGGCGGTGGAAGGCGGTACCCGGCTCCTCGCCGGGGTCGTCCCGAGCACGGACGGCCCATTGTCAGACCCTGCCGGTAGCGTCATGGGTGTCAGGACGCTGTGGCGCAGGCTGGGGCTGCATCCGGGGCTTCTCACGGACGCGGTCACGGTCACGCCGACCTGCGGCCTCGCGGGCGCTTCCCCGGACTATGCCCGTAAGGCACTCGCCCACTGCGTCCGGGCGGCGAGATCCCTCGCGGACAACCCAGAGTAACGGGAGGACAACACGGTGGCCGGCGACAAGCAAGCGGAGACGACGGTGCCCGTCGAGGCGCGGGAGCAGCACGCGCAGCTCGCTGAGCAGATCGAGGAGCACCGCTTCCGGTACTACGTGAAGGACGCTCCCGTCATCAGCGACGCGGAGTTCGACCGGCTCCTGCGCTCCCTGGAGGCGCTGGAGAACGAGTATCCCGAGCTGCGCACGCCCGATTCGCCGACGCAGAAGGTCGCGGGGGCCTACGCGACGGAGTTCACGGCCGTCCAGCACCGCGAGCGCATGCTCTCCCTCGACAACGCGTTCGACGACGAGGAGCTCGCCGCCTGGGCCGACCGCGTCGCCAAGGAGGTGGGCACTTCGGAGTACCACTTCCTGTGCGAGCTGAAGGTCGACGGTCTCGCGGTCAACCTCACCTATGAGCAGGGCCGCCTCACCCGCGCGGCGACCCGGGGCGACGGGCGCACCGGCGAGGACATCACCCCCAATGTCCGTACGATCGCGGAGATTCCGGACCGCCTGAAGGGCGACCGTGTCCCCGACCTCGTGGAGATCCGGGGCGAGGTCTACTTCCCGATGGAGAAGTTCGAGGAGCTGAACGCCCGCCTGGTCGAGGGCGGCGACAAGCCCTTCGCCAACCCGCGCAACGCGGCGGCGGGTTCCCTGCGCCAGAAGGACCCGCGCATCACGGCCACCCGCCCGCTGCACATGGTGGTCCACGGCATCGGCGCCCTGCGGGGCTTCGACGGCCTCACGCGCCTGTCCGAGGCGTACGATCTGCTGCACTCCTGGGGCCTGCCCACTGCCAAGTACAACAAGGTGGTCGACGACCTCGAAGGCGTACGCGAGTTCATCGCGTACTTCGGTGAGAACCGCCACTCCGTGGAGCACGAGATCGACGGCGTCGTGGCCAAGCTCGACGAGATCCGCCTGCAGGGCCGTCTCGGTTCCACGGCACGCGCGCCCCGCTGGGCCATCGCGTACAAGTACGCGCCCGAAGAGGTCAACACCAAGCTGATCGACATCAAGGTGGGCGTCGGGCGTACCGGTCGCGTCACACCGTACGCGCAGGTCGAACCGGTCACGGTGGCCGGTTCCGAGGTCGAGTTCGCCACTCTGCACAACCAGGAAGTGGTCAAGGCCAAGGGCGTTCTCATCGGTGACACGGTGGTGCTCCGCAAGGCGGGTGACGTCATCCCGGAGATCCTCGGACCGGTCGTGGACCTGCGTGATGGCACCGAGCGTGAGTTCGTGATGCCGGCCGAGTGCCCGGAGTGCGGAACCCCCCTGCGGGCCATGAAGGAAGGCGACATCGACCTGCGCTGTCCCAACGCCCGTACGTGCCCGGCGCAGTTGAGGGAGCGTGTCTCGTATCTCGCCGGCCGGGAATGCCTCGACATCGAGCACTTCGGCGACGTGGCGGCGGCGGCGCTCACCCGTCCTCTGGAGCCGGCTGATCCGCCGCTCGTCGACGAGGGAGATCTCTTCGACCTCACCGTGGAAAAGCTGCTGCCCATCAAGGCGTACGTCCTCGACCAGGACAGCGGCCTGTCCAAGCGCGATCCCAAGACGGGCAAGGAGAAGATCGTCACGGTCTTCGCCAATCAGAAGGGCGAACCGAAGAAAAACACCCTCGCTCTGCTCCAGAACATCGAGGAGGCCAAGGGCCGTCCGCTCGCCCGGTTCATCAACGGCCTTTCCATCCGGCACGTCGGGCCGGTGGCGGCACAGGCCCTCGCCCGTGAGTTCCGCTCCATCGATCGTATCGAGCAGGCCACCGAGGAAGAGCTGGCGAGCACGGACGGCGTGGGCCCGATCATTGCCGCTTCCCTCAAGCAGTGGTTCGCCGAGGACTGGCACCGCGAAATCATCCGAAAGTGGAAGGCCGCAGGCGTCCGAATGGAGGAGGAGGGCTCCGGAGAGGACGAGGGACCGCGCCCGCTGGAGGGGCTCACGGTCGTCGTCACCGGCACTCTCGAACAATTCACCCGCGACGGTGCCAAGGACGCCCTGCAGAGCCGGGGAGCGAAAGTGACGGGTTCTGTTTCCAAGAAGACGTCTTTCGTTGTCGTGGGCGAGAATCCTGGATCGAAGTACGACAAAGCCATGCAGCTGAAGGTTCCTGTTCTCAACGAGGACGGTTTCGCCGTCCTGTTGGAGCAAGGACCGGAAGCGGCCGCGGAAGTCGCGCTTCCGACCGGGGAGTAGTGGTGGAAGGTCACCCGTTCGGCGCATACCAGATGCATACGGGTGGCCGGGTCGCATTCGGGCAACCGTCGACGACCGCTGCCCGAGAATGCCTTCTGCGGCCTACTGTTGAGGTGTGCGCCTGCCGTGCCCGGACGCGTGGTGGGTTTCAGGACGCAGTGCCGTTGACGGTTCGTCGGGCATCGGGCCGCGTGGTGTGGACACCGCCGGCTGTGAGAGGGACGGGAATGGAACCGACCGAAAGCGCCGCCCCGGACTCACGGCTGCCCCTGCGCCGGATGTGCGGCGCCTGGCGGGCGGGCCGCCGGACAGCGCGGCAGTCGGAGCGCGCGGATGCGTCGCGTGCCGTGCCGGGGTTCCTTCCCGGCCTGGCTCCGGCACCTGGCCTCGGAGCCCTACCGGCGGGCGCCGCCGGGCGGGCGGACGTACTTCTCGGCCAGGACGGCGAACGGCACATGTCCTGGCCCGCGCTGCCCACGGCGGTCGTCGCGGCCGCCGGATTCGTCCTCGGCGCCGGCTTCATACGCGCGTTCGGCGGACACCATGCACTTTTCCCGTCCGGCACCGTCGGCTGGTCCCTGGCCGTGCTCACCGGCATCATCGTCGGCCATCTCGTCGCGCTCGGCCGCGCCCGCTGGTGGGGCGGCACGGGCTCGGGCGCCGCACTGACTCTCGCCGTCCTGCTGCTGTACGGCTGGGTGCCCGCCGGGATGGTCAGCCTCACCGTGGTCGTGCTGGTCGGCATAGCCCGGCTGGGCCGCTGGCGGCAGGGCATACTGCACGGCGCGGTCGACATCCTCGGCATCGGCGCCGGGGCGCTCGTCCTGGCCGTCTTCGGCCCTGTTCCCACCGTCGAGTCGCCCTGGGATCCGCAGAGCTGGACCGCCTACACCGTGCCGGAGGTGGTGCTCGTCGCCACCGCATACCTCGCGGTGACCCGGCTGGTGCTGTGGTACCTCCACGCGTCGCGCACCGGCGGTCTGCCCACCGTCGCCCGGACCGCGCTGGTCCGACAGGGACTCGTCGCCGTCGCGCTGCTCGGCATCGCGCCGCTGATCTGCGTCGTGGCCGTCGCGCTCCCGATCCTGCTGCCGCTGTTCTCCATCCCGCTGATCGCCCTGGACTCCACGCTGTGGATAGCCCGCGCCAGGGCCGAGGAGCAACTGCGCGACCCACTGACCGGGCTGCCGAACCGGCAGTGGCTGCTGGAACGCACCTGGACGGCGCTCGACGACGCCGAGCGGATCGGAGCACGGGCCGCTCTGATGCTGATAGACCTCGACCGCTTCCGGTCGGTGAACGACACGCTCGGCCATCTCGCGGGCGACCGGCTGCTCCTGCAGATAGCCGAGCGGCTGCGGCTCGCGCTGCCGCGCGGGGCGGAGGCCGCGCGGCTCGGAGGGGACGAGTTCGCCGTTTTACTCCCCGTCGCCGACTCCACGACGTCCGCGTCCCGGGCGGCCCGCAATCTGGTCGCGGCGCTCAGCTCGCCGCTCGACCTCGACGGGCTCACGCTCGTCCTGGAGGCCAGTGCCGGGGTCGCCGTCTTCCCCGACCACGCGCTCGACGCGGAGGGGCTGCTGCGCCGGGCTGACGTCGCGATGTACCAGGCCAAGCGGGACCGTACGGGGGTGGAGGTGTACGAGTCCAAGCGGGACTCGAACACCCCGGACCGGCTCGGGCTGCTCGGGGATCTCAGGCGCGCGCTGGACGCGCACGAGGTCCAGCTGCACTACCAGCCGAAGGTGCGCTTCGACGGGCAGGTCGCCGGCCTCGAGGCGCTCGTCCGGTGGGTGCATCCCGAGCGCGGGAAGGTGCCGCCGGACGAGTTCATCGCGATCGCGGAGTCGTCCGGGCTGATGCCGTACCTGACCGAGTACGTGCTGGAGACGGCGCTCGCTCAGGTGGCGAGGTGGCGGGCGCAGGGGCTGCAGGTGCCGGTGGCCGTGAACGTCTCGCCGCGGGACGTCCACACGCCTGGCTTCGCGGGCTCGGTGGCCGCGCGGCTGGCGCGGCACGGGGTGCCCGCGGGCGCCTTGCAGCTGGAGATCACGGAGCATGTGCTCCTGGAGGACCCCCAGCGGGCCGCGGACACGCTGGCCGCGCTGTCCGGGCACGGCGTGAAGATGTCGCTGGACGACTTCGGCACCGGGTACTCGTCGCTGGTGCATCTGCGGCGGCTGCCGGTGAGCGAGCTGAAGATCGACCGTTCGTTCGTGGCGCGGCTGGCCGTGGACGCGGAGGACGCGGAGATCGTGCGCTGTACGGTGGACCTCGCCCATTCGCTGGGGCTGCTCGTCGTCGCGGAGGGTGTCGAGGACGACGAGACGTGGGAGCGGTTGCGGGACCTGAGGTGCGACGCGGTCCAGGGCTGGCTGGTGGCCGCCGCGATGCCGGCCGAGGAGACCACGGCATGGCTGCGGGCGCGGGGGGCACGGGGCTGGCAGCGCCCCCGGGCCGCACTGCCCGCGGCCGCGACGGACGAGTAGGCCCCGCCGTTCCACGGCCTGTGCGCCCGCGCAGCCCGTGGAACGGCGGGGCCGGGACAAACCCATGCGCGGGCACGGTGTCGCGCGCCATAGGATTGGCCCCAAACCACACACTCTCACCCCAGAGGATCGCTGCATGCCTGGCATCACGCGCGAGGAGGTCGCCCACCTCGCCCGGCTGGCGCGTCTGGAGCTGAAGCCCGAAGAGCTCGACCACTTCGCCGGCCAGCTCGACGACATCATCGGCGCGGTCGCCCGCGTCAGCGAGGTCGCCGACCAAGACGTACCGCCGACCTCCCACCCGCTGCCGCTGACGAATGTCATGCGCGCGGACGAGGTCCGTCCGTCGCTCACCTCCGAGCAGGCGCTGTCCGGCGCCCCGGCCCAGGAGCAGCAGCGTTTCAAGGTGCCGCAGATCCTGGGGGAGGAGTAGCCCGCCATGACGGACAAGAACAGCATCATCCGGCTGACCGCCGCGGAGACCGCCGAGAAGATCGCTTCCGGTGAGCTGACCGCCGTCGAGGTCACCGAGGCCCATCTCGCCCGTATCGAGGCCGTCGACGAGAAGGTGCACGCCTTCCTGCACGTCGACCGCGAGGGTGCGCTGGCGCAGGCCCGCGCCGTCGACGAGAAGCGGGAGCGGGGCGAGAAACTCGGCCCGCTGGCCGGTGTGCCGCTCGCGCTCAAGGACATCTTCACCACCGAGGGCGTGCCCACCACTGTCGGGTCCAAGATCCTCGAGGGCTGGATCCCGCCGTACGACGCGACCCTCACCAAGAAGCTCAAGGCCGCCGACGTCGTCATCCTCGGCAAGACCAACATGGACGAGTTCGCCATGGGGTCGTCGACGGAGAACAGCGCCTACGGGCCGACCGGCAACCCCTGGGACCTCACCCGCATCCCCGGCGGCTCCGGCGGCGGGTCGAGCGCCGCGCTCGCCTCCTTCCAGGCCCCCCTCGCCATCGGCACGGACACCGGCGGTTCCATCCGCCAGCCCGCCGCCGTCACCGGCACGGTGGGTGTCAAGCCGACGTACGGCGGGGTCTCCCGCTACGGCATGGTCGCCTTCAGCAGCAGCCTCGACCAGGGCGGACCCTGCGCCCGTACGGTCCTGGACGCCGCCCTCCTGCACGAGGTGATCGCCGGCCACGACCCGCTCGACTCCACATCCATCGACGCCCCGGTCCCGCCGGTCGTCGAGGCCGCGCGCAACGGCAGCGTGGCGGGGATGCGCGTCGGTGTCGTCAAGCAGTTCCGCGGCGAGGGCTACCAGGCCGGTGTCGTGCAGCGCTTCGACGAGGCCGTCGCCCTCCTCAAGGACATGGGCGCCGAGATCGTCGAGCTGGACTGCCCCTCCTTCGACCTGGCGCTGGCCGCGTACTACCTGATCGCCCCGAGCGAGTGTTCGAGCAACCTCGCCCGCTTCGACGGCCTGCGCTACGGCCTGCGCGCCGGCGACGACGGCTCGCACTCCGCCGAGGAGGTCACCTCCCTCACGCGCGCGGAGGGCTTCGGCCCCGAGGTCAAGCGCCGCATCATGCTCGGCACGTACGCCCTCAGCTCCGGCTACTACGACGCGTACTACGGCTCCGCCCAGAAGGTGCGTACGCTCATCACCCGCGACTTCGAGAAGTCGTTCGAGAAGGTGGACGTGATCGTGTCGCCCACGACTCCCACCACTGCCTTCCCGATCGGCGAGCGCGCCGACGACCCGATGGCGATGTACCTCGCGGACCTGTGCACCATTCCGGTCAACCTGGCCGGCAACGCCGCCATGTCGCTGCCCTGCGGCCTCGCGCCGGAGGACAACCTCCCGGTCGGCCTGCAGATCATCGCCCCGGCGATGAAGGACGACCGCCTCTACAAGGTCGGCGCCGCCGTCGAGGCCGCCTTCGTGGAAAAGTGGGGGCACCCGCTTCTCGAGGAGGCTCCGTCGCTGTGAGTAAGGCACTGTCCAAGGCCAAGGGCTTCAAGAAGTCCAAGTCCGGTACGTACCTGTCCATGGCCACTACCGCGTTCGGCGCGATCGGCGTCGCGAAGCAGGTCAAGAAGGCCCGCCTCGAACACGACACGTTGCGCCTGATCGACGCGGCCGTGTCCGCCGCCGCCATCGTCACCGGCCTCGCCCTCCTTTACCGCGAGCTGAAGCGGCTGGGCGACGACGACGTCCTGCTGGGCTGAGAGGGAAGTTTCACCGTGACCACCACGACCGACCTGGTGTCGTACGAGGACGCGCTGGCGTCGTACGACCCCGTCATGGGCCTCGAGGTCCATGTCGAACTCGGCACCAAGACCAAGATGTTCTGCGGCTGTTCGACGGCGCTCGGCGCCGAGCCGAACTCGCAGACCTGTCCCACCTGCCTCGGCCTGCCCGGCTCGCTCCCGGTCGTCAACGCGATCGGCGTGGAGTCCGCGATCAGGATCGGTCTCGCGCTGAACTGCGAGATCGCCGAGTGGTGCCGCTTCGCCCGGAAGAACTACTTCTATCCGGACATGCCGAAGAACTTCCAGACCTCCCAGTACGACGAGCCGATCGCCTTCAACGGCTACCTCGACGTGCAGCTGGAGGACGGCGAGACCTTCCGCGTGGCGATCGAGCGCGCCCACATGGAGGAGGACACCGGCAAGTCGACGCACGTCGGCGGCGCCACCGGCCGAATCCACGGCGCGTCCCACTCCCTGCTCGACTACAACCGCGCCGGCATCCCGCTGATCGAGATCGTCACCAAGCCGATCGCCGGTGCCGGCGAGCGCGCGCCCGAGGTGGCGAAGGCGTACGTCCGCGAGCTGCGTGAGCTCATCCGGGCGCTCGGCGTCTCCGAGGCGCGTATGGAGATGGGCCAGATGCGCTGCGACGTGAACCTGTCGCTGATGCCGAAGGGCTCCGAGAAGTTCGGCACGCGCTCCGAGACGAAGAACGTCAACTCGCTGCGTTCCGTCGAGCGTGCGGCCCGTTACGAGATCCAGCGTCACGCCGCCGTGCTCGACAGCGGCGGCACGGTGATCCAGGAGACCCGCCACTTCCACGAGGACACGGGCTCGACGACTTCGGGCCGCACCAAGGAAGAGGCCGAGGACTACCGGTACTTCCCCGAGCCGGACCTGGTGCCCGTCGCGCCCCCGCGCGAATGGGTCGAGGAACTGCGCGGCGCGCTCCCGGAGTTGCCGCTCGTGCGCCGCACCCGGCTGCTCGATGAGTGGGGGATCTCCGCCACCGACATGCAGGCGATCCTCAACGCCGGTGCGCTCGCCCCGATCGTCGCCACCATCGAGGCGGGGGCCGACGCTGCCTCCGCGCGCAAGTGGTGGATGGGCGAGCTGGCCCGCCACGCGAACGAGTCGGGCAAGGCCCTGGAGGAACTGCCGATCACGCCGGAGGAGGTCGCCCGTGTCGCCAAGCTGGTGGCCTCCGGCGATCTGAACGACAAGCTGGCCCGCCAGGTGATCGAGGGGGTCCTCGCGGGCGAGGGTACGCCGGACGAGGTCGTCGAGAAGCGCGGTCTGAAGGTCGTCTCCGACGAGGGTGCCCTGACCGCCGCCGTCGACGAGGCCATTGCCGGCAACCCGGCCATCGCGGACAAGATCCGCGGCGGCAAGGTGGCCGCCGTCGGCGCCCTGGTCGGTGCGGTCATGAAGGCCACCCGTGGCCAGGCCGACGCCGCCCGCGTCAAGGAGCTGATCCTCGAGAAGCTGGGCGTCTCCGAGGGCTGACAACAGCCTCAGAACGGTCCTCAGGGGCGGTCCATCGCATGCGATGGACCGCCCCTCTGTTACTTATGAAAACCTTATAAAGCAACAGAGTTGCTCGGTTTGTTCCTGTGAATTGGGTCGCACTCCTGTGACTAACCCCACGAAACCGGCAAATGATCTCTTCCGGCTGCAACAGTGTTGGGTATTGCTCATGCGTTCTTTGCGGGCTGTTCAGTTCCATTAGTGGCTGTTCCCGATCAAAGATCCACGAAATTTCCCAGGGAGCACATACGTGGCAGCCCTTGCACGCTGGTGTGTCCGCCACCGCCTCCTCACCGTTCTGCTGTGGCTCATCGCCTTCGCCGGTGTCAGCGCTGCCTCCGCCGCCGTGGGCTCCACGTACTCGAACGACTACGGAATCCCCGGTACCGAGTCGAATCGCGCCGCCCAACTGCTCCAAACGGGCTTCCCCGATTCCGCCGGCGACAGCGACACCGTCGTCTGGCGCACCAGCCCGGGCAGCGTACGCGCCGCCGACGTCGAGCAGACGATGACCCGCACCCTCGACCGGATCGCGGGCCTGCCCGGCGTCGCCGCCGTCACCAGCCCCTACGAGGGCGCCCACAGCGGCCAGATCAGCGGCGACGGCCGCACCGCGTACGCCACGATCACCTTCGACCAGTCGGCCGCGAAGATCAGCAAGGGCGAGGCGCAGGCGGTCGTCGACACCGCCAAGGCCGCCGAGACCGACGGCCTGAAGGTCGCGCTGGGCGGCACCGCCGTCGGGTCCACCCAATCGCAGGGCGCACATCTCGCCGAGGCCGTCGGCGTGGCCGTCGCCGCCGTGGTCCTCTTCCTCGCCTTCGGTTCGCCGGCCGCCTCCTTGCTGCCCATCGCCACCGCGCTGATCGGCGTCGGTACCGCGTACTCGGGCATCGGACTGCTCGGGCACGCGATGACCGTCGCCGACTTCGCCCCCATGCTCGGCATGCTGATCGGGCTCGGTGTCGGCATCGACTACGCGCTGTTCATCGTCACCCGGCACCGCCGGAGCCTGAAGCGCGGCGTCCCGGTGACGGAGGCCGCCGTGGGCGCCGTCGCCACCACCGGAAGGGCCGTGGTCTTCGCGGGCGCGACCGTGTGCATCGCGCTGCTCGGCATGCTGATCCTGCGGCTCGGCTTCCTCAACGGCGTCGCCATCGCCGCCTGTTTCACCGTCCTCCTCACCGTCGCCGCCTCGGTGACCCTGCTGCCCGCTCTGCTGTCCTTCATCGGCCCGCGCGCCCTCAGCAAGCGCGAGCGGCGCAGGTTGTACGAACACGGGCCGGAGCCCGAGATACCGACCGGGCTCTCCGCCCGCTGGTCCGCCTTCGTCGAACGCCACCCCAAGAAGCTCGGCACCGTCGCCCTCGCCGTCATGGCGCTGCTCGCACTGCCCACGCTCTCGCTCCACCTGGGCACCTCCGACCAGGGCAACGACCCGAAGTCGTCGACCACCCGGCAGGCGTACGACCTCATGGCCGAGGGATTCGGGCCCGGCGTCAACGGTCCGCTCACCCTGGTCACCAAGGTCGGCGGCGCCGAGGACAAGCTCGCGCTCGACAACCTCGACAGCACGCTCGCGGGCACCAAGGGCGTCGGCTCGGTGACCCCGGTGACGTATGACAGCGGCGGAGACACGGCCTACCTCACCGTCGTACCGGACTCCGCCCCGCAGTCCCAGCAGACCAGTGAGCTGGTGAAGCAGCTGCGCTCCGAGGTGCTGCCGCGTGCCGAGCAGGGCACGACGCTCGATCTGCACGTCGGCGGGATCACGGCCGCCTACGACGACTTCGCGAACGTGATCGTCGGCAAGCTGCCGCTGTTCGTGGGCGTGGTGATCGGCCTGGGCTGCGTGCTGCTCCTGCTCGCCTTCCGGTCCTTCGCGATCCCGTTGAAGGCCGCCGCGATGAATCTGGCCGCCGTCGCCGCCGCGTTCGGTGTGGTCGTCGCGATCTTCCAGTGGGGCTGGGGGAGCGAGCTGCTCGGCCTCGGCCGGGCCGGGCCGATCGAACCCTTCCTCCCCGTGATCATGGTCTCGGTGCTCTTCGGGCTCTCCATGGACTACCAGGTGTTCCTGGTCAGCCGCATGTACGAGGAGTGGCTGGAGACCGGTGACAACCGGCGGGCCGTACGCATCGGCCTCGCCGAGACCGGCCGGGTGATCAACTCGGCGGCCGTCATCATGATCTCCGTCTTCCTCGCTTTCGTGCTCAGTGGCGACCGCGTGATCGCCATGTTCGGCATCGCGCTCGCCTCGGCCGTCGCCCTCGACGCCTTCGTCCTGCGCACGCTCCTCGTCCCCGCCCTGATGCACCTGCTCGGCGGCGCCAACTGGTGGCTGCCGTCCTGGCTGGAGCGCAGGCTGCCGCGTATCTGCATCGAGCCGCCGGGGTGCCGTGCGACGATTCCGGGGCAGGGCACGGACGAGGACGCGCTCGTGGACGTACTGGTGAAGGAGCGGCCGCAGGATGTACGCGATATCCCTGGGTGACGACGGAGCCGAGCTGCGGCCGCTTGAGCCGTGGCACGCAGAGGAGTTCCTGGCACATCTCGACCGGGGGGACTTCGTCACCGAGCACATCCCGTTCGGGGCGAAGGCCACCGACGTCGGCTCCGCCCGGGAGATCCTCCAGTCGTACGCCGACAAGCGCGCCGCCGACAACGGCGGCCTGCACGGGCTGTGGCTGGACGGGAAGCTGGTCGGCGGGGTGCTGTTCCGCGTCTTCGACGCGGCGGGCGGCAACTGCGAGGTCGGCTGCTGGCTGGAGCCCGCCGCGACGGGGCGGGGACTGATCACGCGCGCGATGCGGGTGCTCATCGACTGGGCGATTGACGAGCGCGGCATCCACCGCGTGGAGTGGTACGCGTCGTCCGCCAACGTACCGAGCATCAACGTGGCGCGGCGGCTGGGCATGAGCCGTGACGGCGTGCTGCGGGAGAGCTACCTGTACCGCGGGGTGCGCCAGGACACCGAGGTGTGGTCGGTGCTCGCGCCCGAGTGGCGGGCGGCACGCGCGCGCGGCGCCCGCGACGATCATTAAGAGACCTCTCAGACAGCGTCCGTACGGTGCGAGGCATGGGAACCAAGACAGTTGACGAGGCCGGGGCCGAGACCGGCGCCGAGGCGACGAACGACGAGGAGAAGGTGGAGCTCACCGAGGGAGAGGAGACCCGGGCCGAGGAGACGGCCGAGGAGGCCCTGGCAGAGGGCGGCTCCGACGAGGACGGACCGGAAGGGGCGTCCGGAGTGGGCCAGGGAGCCGGGGCGGTGGTCTCCGCCGGGCTCGGCGTCGTCTCCCTCACCGGCAGCTGGGTCGCCACCGTGGCCTCCGCCCGTGAAACCCTCGTGGGCCAGTTGCGTACCTCGTCCTCGGCGAGCGTCGCCAAGCAGATCAAGGAGGTCTACGGCGACGCCTGGCACGCCACCGCGCTGTGGGGCGGCCTGTTCGCGCTGGCCGCGCTGCTCGTGGGCGTCGTGGTCCTGGCCCGCCCGGCGTTCGGGGCGCCGGGGAAGCCGCAGGCCGCCTGGGTCAAGTCGGTCGCCTGGGGCGGCGTGGCGCTGGGCGTCATCGGGCTGCTCCTGGCCGTCCTCAAGTACACCGACATCCTGATCGGACTGCCGTCCGCCGGCTGATTCGAGGCAGACCCCCGAGGGGTCCTAGGGCTTTTGCCGGATCCTTACGCAAGCCCTGGGACCCCCTTCGTGTGTCTAAGGCCCCGCACACCGCGGAAGATGCGGAACTCTCCCGATGTGATCGCGCCCCCTGGGAGACGAAGGTTGAGACGTCGCAGCAAGCGACGTCGCACACCGATCTCGCCAGGGGGACACCATGTTCGAGTACGAACTCCACCGGATCCGTTCCGCCGAGCTGATCCGCGAGGCCGAGGAGTACCGGCTCGGCCGCGAGGCCCTGCGCGGGCGCCGCGCCGCCCGCAAGGCCGGCCAAGAACCGGAACGGGAGGGCCGGTCCCATAGCCACGACGGGCGCCGTCCCCGTATGCCCCGTACCGCATGAGCGCGCCACGGGAGCAGGGCGACAGGGGCGCGGCGCTCCCTCAGGACGGCCGTACGGGGGTCGGCCGACCGCGGTCGCCGAAGGTCACGAGGACGGGGGCCACCCGTCCGGAAGGCGCCCCGGCGGCCGTTCCGGCGCCTTCGGCGCGAGCCGGGAAGGCGGCCGTGGCCGCGACACGGGCTCCGTCGAGGCGATGGCTTCGGTCGGGCGCTCGGTGGCGTCGGTGCCACCGGGCGAAGGCGCGCTCGGGAGTGCCGTCGCGGTGTTCGCGGAGAGCGCCGAGTCGGTCGCCCCGGCCCCGGCCTGGGGCTCGGCGCGAAGGGCGACCGGCCCGCGGGCTCCGGTGACGCAGTGCGCTGTGCCGGTGGCGCCGAGCGCCTCGGTCCCGGTTCCGGGCCAGGCGGGGAAGGCGGCCGGGGCCCGGGCTTCCGTCAAGCGGTCTGCCGTGCCCGGCGCGGGGCCGGCGATAATCGGTGCCGCGTTGTCAGCGGCCCGTGTCATGCTCGGGAGTGTGGAGACCAGGTCCGTCAGTCCCGTATTCGTCGGCCGCGCCGAGGAGTTGGAGGTGCTGCGCGACGCGCTCGCCCGCGCGGCCGCCGGCGGGCCGCAGGCGCTGCTCCTCGCGGGTGAGGCGGGCGTCGGAAAGACCCGGCTGATCGAGGAGTTCGCCGCCGCGGCGGCCCGCGCGGACGCGGTCGTCGCGCTCGGCGGCTGCGTGGAGATCGGCGCCGAGGGACTGCCCTTCGCTCCGTTCTCCACCGCCCTGCGCGCCCTGCGCCGGCAGCTCCCCGAGGAGCTCGCCGCGGCCGCCGCCGGGCAGGAGGAGGAGCTGGCCCGGCTGCTGCCCGAGCTGGGCGAGGCGCCCCGCGGGCCTCGGGACGACGAGGAGGGCATGGCCCGCCTCTTCGAGCTCACCGCCCGTCTGCTCGAGCGGGTCACCGCCCGCCGTACGGTCGTCCTCGCCCTGGAGGACCTCCACTGGGCGGACGCCTCCACCCGCCACCTGCTCGCCTACCTCGTCCGTACCCTGCGCAGCGGCCGTCTGGTCGTCGTCGCCAGCTATCGCTCCGACGACATCCACCGCCGCCACCCCCTGCGCCCCCTCCTCGCCGAACTCGACCGCCTGCGCACGGTCCGGCGCATCGAGCTCGGCAGGTTCAACCGCGCCGAGGTGGAACGCCAGATCGCCGGCATCTTGGCCGCCGAGCCCGACCCCGGTCAGGTCGACGAGATCTTCGCCCGCTCCGACGGCAACGCCTTCTTCGTGGAGGAACTGGCGGTCGCCGCCTGCGAGGGCTGCTGCACCGGCCTCACCGACTCTCTGCGCGACCTCCTCCTCGTCCGCGTCGAAAAGCTGCCCGAGACCGCGCAGCGGGTCGTCCGGATCGTCGCCGAAGGCGGCTCGACCGTCGAGTACCCCCTCCTTTCGGCCGTCGCCCGGCTCGCGGAGGACGACCTCATCGAAGCCCTGCGCGCCGCCGTCGGCGCCAACATCCTGCTCGCCACGCCCGACGGCGACGGTTACCGCTTCCGCCACTCCCTGGTTCGCGAGGCCGTCAGCGACGACCTGCTTCCCGGCGAGCGCTCCCGCCTCAACCGGCGGTACGCCGAGGCTCTGGAGGCCGACCCCGCGCTCGTACCGGCCGATCAGCGTGCTCCCCGCCTGGCCAGCTACTGGTACCACGCGCACGACGCCGCCAAAGCCCTGCCGGCCGTCCTCCACGCCGCCGTCGGGGCCCGCCGCCGGCACGCGCACGCCGAGCAACTGCGGCTGCTGGAGCGCGCGATGGAGCTGTGGGACGTGGCACCCGACGCCGTGCGGTCAGCACTGCGCCCCCTCGACTACGCCGAGGTCTACCCTCCGTGCGGCTGCGACCCGGCGACCACACCCCTGCGCTATCTCGACCTGATGGCCGAGGCGGCCGTCGCCGGACGGCTGTGCGGGGAGCGCGAGCGCGCGCTGAAGATCACCAAGCGGGCCCTGCGCCTCCTGGAGGAGGAGAACGATCCCCTTCGCTCCGCCTGGTTCTGGGTGCAGCGCTCACGACTGGTGCAGAACACGGCCCGCGGCGACGGTTGGAAGGAACTCACCACCGCCCAGGAGCTGGTGCGCGGACTGCCCCCGTCGGAGGTGCACGCCGAGGTGCTCGCCGCGGTCGCCAACTGGTCGATGGTGCACGTTCCCGGACCCGAGGCGCTCTCGGCCGCCGAGCGGGCCGTCGAGTACGCGCACATGGTGGGCGCCCGCGACATCGAGGTCAACGCCCGTCTCACCCTCGGCGGTCTCCTCGTCGAGGCGGGTGACATCGAGACCGGGCTCGCCCTGATGTACGAGGTCAAAAAGCAGGCGGCCGACCTCGGCAACACCTATGTGACGGGCCGCCTCCATGTGAACCTGCCGTCCCACCTGGAGGGCATCGGCCGGTCCCGCGAGGCCGTCGAGGTGCTCCGCGAGGGGCTCGACATCACCCGGAAGCTGGGCCTGACGGACTCCGAGGCCTGGGTGTGGGGCAACCTGGGCGAATCCCTCTACTCCCTGGGCCGCTGGGACGAGGCCGCCGAGGCCGGGATCGCCTCGGAGCGTGTCGGCCAGAGTGCCAAGCCCCGCGGCTTCCGCGCCACGATCCACGCGCACCTCGCGCTCGCCCGGGGCGACCTGGCCGAGGCGGGGCACCAACTGGCCGCCGCCCGCGAGTACTTCGGCACCCACGACGCCATGCCGCAGCACGAACTGACGCTGGTGCACGTCGGCCTCGGGATCGCCGCCGTCGAGGGCCGCCTCGCCGACGCCCGCTCCGCTCTCGACGGCGCCCTGACCGCGGGCTTTCCACCGGGCACCCAGCGTTACGGCTGGCCGTTGCTGCTCGCCGCCGCCACCGCCGAGGCCGACGCCTTCGGGCTGCCTGCCGCCGAGCCCGGCCGTGCCGCCGTCCTGGAGCGGATCCGCGACGCCGCCAAGACGCTCGCCACGAACGTTCCCGTGTGGCAGGCCCACGAAAGCTGGGTCCGCGCCGAGCTGCTGCGGGCCGAGGGGCGTGGTGAGCCGCACGACTGGTCCGAGACCGTGACCGCCTTCGAGGCCCTGGACCGCCCCTATGACCTGGCCCGTGTCCGTCACCGCCTCGCCGAGTCCCTGCTCGCCTCCGGCGGCGGCGAGGACGTGCGCGAGCGGGCCGCCGAGCTGCTGCGGCTGGCCGGTGCGGTGGCCGGCCACCTCGGTGCCCGGCCGCTCGCCGAATCGGTCGACCTGCTCGGCCGCCGCGCGCGCCTCACGTTGACGTGCGCCGCTTCGCCCGCCGTGCTCGACCCGGCCGAGTCCCTGGGGCTCACGAACCGTGAGCGGGACGTGCTCCGCCTGGTCGCGGCCGGCCGCAGCAACCGCCAGATAGCCGAGAAGCTGTTCATCTCCCCGAAGACGGCCAGCGTCCACGTCTCGAACATCCTGGCCAAGCTGGGCGTCGCGGGCCGGGGCGAGGCGGCGGCACTGGCCCACCGGCTGCGGTTGTTCCCGACGGAGTCCGGGGACCGCCTGGCAGCGGGATGACCCACGGTGAACTGCCCGCCGCCCTACGACACCTCCACCTGCAGGATCCGGTCGTCGGTGCTCGACGGCTCGCCCCTGCCGTCCGTGTTGCTCGTCGTCAGCCAGAGCTTGTTGCCGCCGGCCGGGACCACCGTGCGCAGGCGGCCGTAGGTGCCCTTCAGGAACGCCTGCGGCGGCGCGGAGGCCTCCGTGCCCTTCAACGGGATGCGCCACAGCCGCTGCCCGCGCAGGCCCGCCATCCAGAGAGAGCCCTTGGCGTAGGCGATGCCGCTGGGCGAGGCCTCGTCGGTGCGCCACTGGGCGATCGGGTTGTGGAACTTGGGGTCGGACGACTTCCCCTCGGCGTCCGGCCAGCCGTAGTTGTCGCCCGGCTTGATCGCGTTCAGCTCGTCCCAGGTGTCCTGGCCGAACTCCGCGGCGAACAGCCGCTGATGGTCGTCCCAGGCCAGGCCCTGGACGTTGCGGTGGCCGTAGGAGTAGACGGCCGAGTTCCCGAAGGGGTTGCCGGGTGCCGGCTCACCCTCGGGGGTCATGCGCAGGATCTTGCCGCCCAGCGACTTCCGGTCCTGGGCCAGGCCCCGGTCACCCGACTCGCCCGTGCCCGCGTACAGCATCCCGTCGGGGCCGAACGCGATCCGGCCGCCGTTGTGGATCATCCCCTTGGGGATGCCCTTGAAGACGGTGTCCGGCGCCCCCAGCTGCTCACCTGCCGGCTTCCCGACGTCGTACAGCATGCGCACGATGCGATTGTCCGAGTCCGTCGTGAAGTACGCGTAGACCAGGTGGTCCGAGGCGTAGTCGGGGGAGAGGGCGATGCCCAGCAGCCCGCCCTCGCCGGCGGCCGAGACGCCGGGCACCGTGCCCAGCACCGTCTTCCTCCCGGTCTTCTCGTCGATCCGCGTGATCGTCCCGTCGTCGCGGTCGGAGACGAGCAGCCCGCCGTCGGGCAGTGGGGCGAGGCCCCATGGTGTCCTGAGGTCCGCGGCGACCGTGCGCACCACCCGGACCGATCCGGTGGCCGGCGGTGTCTGCTCGGCCCTCCCCCCGGTCGCCGACGATTCCGGAGGCGAACCGCGCGACGGGACGCCCCTGTCGCCGCCCGGCGCGTCCTCGCCGCCGGAGGAGCAGCCGGCCGCCAGCACCAGCGCGGCCAAGACGGCCGTCACAGCTCGACGTTGCACGATCCAGGTCCCTTCGACGCGGTGCACTCTTCCCTTCCTACACCGCTCACGCCCCGACGGTTCCCGACCGTGATCGGGACTCCCCCGACCGGTCGCATTCTGGCCGGGTTCCGGGCCTTCAGGCCGGGCGGGCCCATGCTCAGTCCCACGACCCCAGCGCCGACGGCAGCCCCGCCAGTTCCGTCAGATCTTCCGAGGTCAGGCGCAGTCCGGTCGCGGCCGCGTTCTGGGTGACCCAGCGCTCCTGCTTGGCACCCGGCACCGGGACCACGTGACGGCCCTGCGCCAGCACCCAGGCCAGTGCAACCTGGGCGGGGGTGACGTCCTCGCCGTGCCGACGGGCCACCCGCCTCAGACCGGCCACGATCGGCTGGTTCGCGGCCATCATCTCGGCCGTGAAGCGCGGGTGCCGGGCGCGCAGGTCGTCGGGTTCGAAGCCCTCGCCCGGCGTCAGTGTGCCGGTCAGGTAGCCGTTGCCGAGCGGCATCGCCGACAGGAAGCCGACACCGTGCGCCGCGCACCACGGCACCAGCGAGTCCAGCGCCTCCGTCGACCACAGCGACAGTTCCGCCTCCACCGCGCTGACCGGGAACACCTGCTGCACCCGCTCCAGCTGCCGGATCGTTCCGTCGTACAGCCGTGCCCCGGTCCGCCGGCCGCCCCGCACGCCTACCGCGCACAGCCCGAGCGACCGCACTTTGCCCGCGCGCACCAGCTCCGCCATGGCGCCCCAAGTCTCCTCGACGGGGACCTCGGGGTCGGCGCGGTGCAGCTGGTAGAGGTCGATGACGTCCGTCTGCAACCGCCGCAGCGACGCGTCGCAGGCACGTTTCACATAGCCCGGGCGGCCGTTCGCCACGATGTGCTGCTCGCCCACCAGCAGGCCGACCTTGGTCGACACGAACGCCTCGGCCCGCCGCAGTTTGAGCACCCGGCCCACCAGCAGCTCGTTGGTGAACGGACCGTACATATCGGCCGTGTCGAGCAGCGTCACCCCCAGGTCGAGTGCCTGGTGCACCGCTCGCAAGGACTCGTCGCCGCGCTGCCGCGAGCCGGAGTACGCCCAGCTCATCGGCATGCACCCGAGTCCCACGGCCCCTACTTCGAGTGTTGCCGCGCCGATCGTCCTGCGCTCCACCTGGCCGTGCCCTCCCTTTCCTGGCACCCCAAACTAACCAATGCGGCACCGGATCCTTCGCATAGCCTCCTGACCATGACTGTCGACGTTTGGCTTCCCTTCCGCCCCGACGAGATAGAGGGTCTGCCCGAGGGCCTCACCTACCGGTTCTGGGACGGCGACCAGGAATTTCCCGCGGACCCTGCCGACTGCGCGTTCTATGCCGTGCCGTACATGAAGGGCAGCGAGGTCGCGGTGCGGCCCATGGCCGCGATGAGGTCCGTCCGTGTCGTGCAGACGCTCTCCGCCGGCGTCGACCACGTCGAGCCGGGACTGCCCCTGCTGCCCGAGGGGGTGCGGTTGTGCAACGCGCGGGGGGTGCACGACGCCAGCACCGCCGAACTCGCGCTGGCCCTGATCCTCGCCTCGCTGCGCGGCATCCCCGACTTCGTCCGGGGACAGGACCGCGAGGAGTGGCGTGCCGGGTTCCGTCCCGCGCTCGCCGACAAGTCGGTCCTCATCGTGGGATACGGGGCCGTGGGCGCCGCCATCGAGGACCGGCTCGTGCCGTTCGAGGTGGCGCGGGTGGCGCGCGTCGCGCGCCGTGAGCGCGAGACGGTGCGCGGTCTGGTGCATCCTCTCTCCCGATTGTCGGAACTTCTTCCCGACGCCGATGTCGTGGTGCTCGTCACGCCCCTCACGGATGGGACGAAAGACCTGGTCAACGCGGACTTCTTGGCCCGGATGAAGGACGGGGCGCTGCTGGTGAACGTGGCGCGCGGGGGCGTGGTCGACACCAAGGCGCTGCTGACCGAGCTGGAATCCGGTCGCATCACGGCCGCCCTCGATGTCACGGACCCCGAACCGCTGCCGAAGGGGCACCCCCTGTGGCATGCGCCCGGCGTGCTGATCAGTCCCCATGTCGGCGGTCCCACCTCGGCGTTCTGGCCCCGCGTCAAGCGCCTCCTGAGTTCTCAGCTGAACCGTTTCGCGCAGGGGGAACCGTTGGAGAACGTGGTGCTGACGACCGGCGCCCAGGCGTAGCGGGGGAGCGGGGCGACGGGGAGGTCCGGGTCGCGGGTGCGGCCTGCGCGGCGCATGATTCGAGCCATCCCCGGCGCCCGCGCACGCGCCGACAGGGGGTCGCAGCACCGGCGCGCGCGTCGCCTCGCGTTCGCTCCACGTCCGCTTCCGGCACACTCCGCAGTCTCCCGTACGCGTTACGTGCCCGAATCCCTCCTGGTCGTCACGGAGCGTAGAGAGACTATGTCCCTGAGTGACGAGACTGGTGTATCGTCCCGACAGGGGCTGCGCCGCGCACCGTTCGGCGCCGGGGACGGAACTTTCAGACATGCGAGGGGGGCGACGGGCGATGCACGGCCTATGGACGAACGATCCGACGCGGCGGGACCGCGGGCGGCGACCCTGGCGAGCGACGACGCACAGGCGCGGCCACAGCGGTCACGGTGGTCATCACCAACACCGCAGGCACAGCGGCCGCAAGAGGCACTCCCATCCAGCGCCCCGGGACCAGCGGGACCCGGCCGCGCCCCGGGCCGGGAGGGCCCGGTGAGCTCCCCCGGAGCGCTTCCGATCCGCCGTCTGGTGCGGGACGGCCGGACGCGCCTGGCTCCGCAACTCGTCCTGGCCCTGGTGTGCGCGGTATACGCCGTCGGTTCCGCGCTCGGCTGGGGCTCTCGGAGCGTCGCGCTGTTCATGGGCGACTTCGGGCTGAGCGCCGCGGCAGGCACCGCGTCGGTCTCCTGCCTCCTCTACGCCCGCAGCCGCCGCAGCCGATTTCGCCCCGCCTGGCTGCTGTTCGCGCTCTCCTCCGCCATGGCGGCGCTCGGCAACGGGGTCTGGGGCTGGTACGAGATCGTCCTCGACCGCCCCGTCCCCACGCCCAGCTGCGCCGACCTGTTCTTCCTCTGCTTCGCTCCGCCCGCCATCGTAGGACTGCTCGTGCTCGCCAAAAGGCCCGTCACCAAGGCGGGTTGGGTATGCCTCGCGCTCGACGCGTGGCTGATCGGCGGCTCTCTGCTGA
The DNA here is from genome assembly GCF_055561075.1 of Streptomyces sp. NPDC022910. Classification (NCBI taxonomy): domain Bacteria; kingdom Bacillati; phylum Actinomycetota; class Actinomycetes; order Kitasatosporales; family Streptomycetaceae; genus Streptomyces; species Streptomyces sp. NPDC022910. The sequence continues at coordinate 183,581 of NZ_JBVHHL010000008.1, read as the reverse complement.
CGCTGTCGTGGAGCCTCGCGCTCGCCCAGGCGGCGAAGTTCGACGGCCCGAGCGTCGCGCACACCGCGCTGTCGCTCGCGTACCCGCTGCTGGACATCGCCCTGATCAGCATGGTCGTCGCACTCCACTTCCGGCGCTCGGCGGTGAACCGCTCCGCGGTCAACACCGCCATCGGCGCGCTCGCCCTGACCGTGATGTGCGACGCCCTGTTCACCTCGCCGCTTCTGCACAACAGCTACCACTCGGGCCAGCTGCTCGACGCGGGCTGGTTCTCCGGCTCGCTGCTGCTCGCGTACGCGCCCTGGGTCGGTGCCCGGCCCGGACAGCTGTACGACGGGCACGCGCGCATCGTGCACGACCACGTGCCGGAACAGCGGCAGCCGGGCCCGCGGGTGGCGGCCCTCGACGCAGAGCATCCGCACGTGCTTCTCGAGGACCACGGCCGGGGACTCCCGCAGGAGCCGGGCCACGGCCGGTATCCGGCCGGACTCCAGCAGGACCTCGACCGTTACCCGGCCTCGCGCCCGATCTCCGGATCGCTGGCCGCGCTGACGCCCTACCTGGCCGCCGCCGTCTGCACGCTGGGCATCCTCTACAACGTCCTCAACGGGCACAGGGTCGACCGCGTGGTGCTCATCACGGCGGGCGCCGTCGTCCTCGCGCTCGTCGTGCGCCAGGGGATCATGCTGCTCGACAACATCACCCTCGCCCAGGAACTCGCGCAGAAGGAGAACCACTTCCGCTCCCTGGTGCAGGGCTCCAGCGACGTGATCATGATCGCCGCACCCAACGGCATCCTCAGGTACGTCTCCCCGGCCGCCGCCGGCGTCTACGGACGGCCCGCCGAGGAGCTCGTCGGAACGGAGCTGGCCACGCTCATCCACCCGGAGGACCTGGGCTGTGTGGTGCACGAAGTGCGCCGGTTCCTCACCGCCCGCCACACCGAGGAACCCACCACCCGCATCGAGTGCCGCTTCAGGTCCGGCGCCGGCGGCTGGCTCAACGTCGAGTCCACCGTCAACCGTCACGAGGGCGGCCTGATCTTCAACAGCCGGGACGTGACCGAGAGAGTGCGCCTGCAGGCACAGCTGCAGCACAACGCCGAGCACGACCCCCTCACCGACCTGCCCAACCGCGCCCTGTTCACCAAGCGCGTCCAGCAGGCGCTGTCCGGCCGCCGCGCCTCCGACCGTGGCGCTGCCCTGCGCAATACGGCGGTTCTCTTCATCGACCTCGACGGCTTCAAGGCGGTCAACGACTCGATCGGGCACCAGGCCGGGGACGAGCTGCTCGTCCAGGCGGCCCGCAGACTCCAGGACGCGGTCCGGCAGGGCGACACCGCCGCCCGTCTGGGCGGTGACGAGTTCGCGGCCCTCATCGTCGGCGACGGCACCCGTGACCGCACCGCTCGCGAACGCCACCTCCTCGAACTCGCCGACCGGCTCCGCATCACCCTCTCGCAGCCGTACGACATCGACGGCAACGATGTCCGTGTGGCCGCCTCCATCGGTGTGGCCTTCGCCGAAACCGGCCTGGGCGCGGGCGAGCTGCTGCGCAACGCCGACCTCGCCATGTACCGGGCCAAGGGCGCGGGCAAGGGCCGCGTGGAGCTCTACGCGCCCCAGATGCAGCAGGACGTCGTACGCAAGGCCGAGCTGGCCACCCGGCTGCGGGCCGCGCTGCACGACGGAGAGTTCACCCTGCTGCACCAACCGGTGGTGTCGCTCGAGGATGGCCAAATCGCATCGGTCAGCGCCCAGGCGCGCTGGCGGTCCTCCCAGGGCGTGCTCTTCACGCCCGTGGAGTTCCTGCGCGTCTCCGAGGACAGCGACAAGGCCGCCGAGCTGGGCCGCTGGGTGCTCGAGGAGGCCGTCGAGCAGGCCGCCGAGCGCACCGCCACCGGCCGCGCCGTGCCCGTCGCCGTCCGGATGAGCGCCCGTCGGCTCCTCGACCGCTCCCTGCCCCTCGGCTCCGTGGAGGCCCTGCTCACCCGGCACGGCCTGGCCTCGGGCGCCCTGGTGATCGAGCTGTCCGACACCGACCCGCGGGTCTGTCTGGACGAGCTGGAACGCAGACTCGGCGCCCTGCGCAGGATCGGCGTCCGGATCGCGCTGGACGGCTTCGGCAGCGGCTACGCGGCCATCACGGCGCTGCGGCGGCTCCCCGTCGACGTACTGAAACTCGACCACAGCCTGGTCGAGGGGGTCGTCGAGTCCGCGCGGCTCCACAAGATCACCAGCGGGCTGCTGCGCATCGCCGCCGACCTGGGCCTGCAGTCGGTCGCCGACGGCGTGGACCTGCCCGAGCAGGTCGTGGCCCTGCGTGCGATGGGCTGCACGCACGGGCAGGGCATGGCGTTCTCGGGGCCGCTGGACGAGTACCGGCTGCGCCGTGCGCTGGCTTCCGGCCACTATCCGGTTCCGCACGGCCCCGTCGAGCCGGCCTTCGCCGGAGGGCGCCCGGGGGTGTACACAAGTGGTGTGCCTGCCGTTCTCGGAGGCGGGACGGCCCTACGCTCACATAATGAGACTCCTGTCCCACCCACTTGACAGTGACAGCGTGCCAGGGAGAGGGTCAGTGCCATGCGCACCCGAATTCTCGTACTTGGACAGCGCGTCGGCTGAGCTGGGACCCACCGGAAACGGACCGGAAAACCCAGCGACCACACCCGGCGCGCTCCCCTCGCTTGCCTCACGGCACGAGGGGTTTTTTGTTGCACACGCACCAGTCGAACAACGCCCAAACCTCGCAAAAACCCTCAGCATCGAGAAGAGAATGCCGATGACCGAGCAGGCCACCGGGGCCCATCACCCGCAGCCGCGGCCCCGATCCGGAGGACACCAGTCCGCGCCCGAGCACGTCACGGGTGCGAAGTCCCTCATTCGCTCGCTTGAGGAGGTCGGGGTCGACACCGTATTCGGCATTCCCGGCGGCACGATCCTTCCCGCGTACGACCCGCTGATGGACTCCAGCCGGGTGCGCCACGTGCTCGTCCGTCACGAACAGGGTGCGGGCCACGCGGCCACCGGTTACGCGCAGGCGACCGGCAAGGTCGGCGTCTGCATGGCCACCTCGGGCCCCGGTGCCACGAACCTGGTGACGCCGATCGCCGACGCGAACATGGACTCGGTGCCGCTGGTCGCTATCACTGGCCAGGTCGTCTCCAAGGCGATCGGCACGGACGCCTTCCAGGAGGCGGACATCGTCGGCATCACGATGCCGATCACCAAGCACAGCTTCCTGGTCACCAAGGCCGAGGACATCCCGAAGACGATCGCAGAGGCGTTCCACATCGCCTCGACCGGTCGCCCCGGTCCGGTCCTCGTCGACATTCCGAAGGACGTGCTGCAGACGCAGACGACCTTCTCCTGGCCGCCCGTCGCGGACCTGCCCGGCTACCGTCCGGTCACCAAGCCGCACGCCAAGCAGATCCGCGAGGCAGCCAAGCTGATCACGTCCGCCAAGCGGCCCGTCCTCTACGTCGGCGGCGGCGTCCTGAAGGCGCACGCCACCGCCGAGCTGAAGGTCCTCGCGGAACTCACCGGAGCGCCCGTCACCACCACCCTGATGGCGCTCGGCGCATTCCCCGACAGCCACCCGCTGCACGTGGGGATGCCGGGCATGCACGGTGCGGTCACCGCCGTCACCGCGCTGCAGAAGGCAGACCTGATCGTCGCCCTCGGAGCCCGTTTCGACGACCGCGTCACCGGCAAGCTGGACAGCTTCGCCCCGTACGCCAAGATCGTCCACGCCGACATCGACCCGGCCGAGATCGGCAAGAACCGAGCCGCCGACGTGCCGATCGTCGGTGACGCCCGCGAGGTCATCGCGGACCTGATCCAGGCCGTGCAGAAGGAGCACAGCGAGGGCCACAAGGGCGACTACGCCGCCTGGTGGACCGACCTGAACCGCTGGCGCCAGACGTATCCGCTCGGCTACGACCTGCCGGAGGACGGCTCGCTGTCGCCGCAGCAGGTCATCGAGCGCATCGGGCAGCTCGCGCCGGAAGGCACGATCTTCGCGGCGGGTGTCGGCCAGCACCAGATGTGGGCCGCGCACTTCATCCAGTACGACAAGCCCGCCACGTGGCTGAACTCCGGTGGCGCCGGGACCATGGGCTACGCGGTCCCGGCCGCGATGGGCGCCAAGGCCGGGCAGCCGGATCGGACCGTCTGGGCGATCGACGGCGACGGCTGCTTCCAGATGACCAACCAGGAGCTCACCACCTGCGCCCTGAACAACATCCCGATCAAGGTCGCCATCATCAACAACGGCGCCCTCGGGATGGTCCGCCAGTGGCAGACTCTCTTCTACAACCAGCGGTACTCCAACACGGTGCTGCACTCCGGCCCGGCCGAGTTGAACAATGGCTCCGCCGCCGGGTCCGGCAAGCAGCCGAGCGCCGGCACCCGCGTCCCCGACTTCGTGAAGCTGTCGGAGGCCATGGGCTGCTACGCGATCCGCTGCGAGTCCTCGGAGGACCTCGACAAGGTCATCGCAGAGGCGAACTCCGTCAACGACCGTCCGGTCGTCATCGACTTCATCGTCCACGAGGACGCGATGGTGTGGCCGATGGTCGCCGCCGGCACCTCCAACGACGAGATCATGGCCGCCCGGGACGTCCGCCCCGACTTCGGCGACAACGAAGACGACTGAGAGAGAGCTGAGTGAAAACCATGTCCAAGCACACCCTCTCGGTCCTCGTCGAGAACACGCCGGGCATCCTCGCCCGGATCGCCGCCCTGTTCTCCCGCCGAGGCTTCAACATCGACTCGCTCGCGGTCGGCGTCACCGAGCACCCCGACATCTCCCGCATCACCATCGTGGTGAACGTCGAGGACCTGCCGCTCGAACAGGTCACCAAGCAGCTCAACAAGCTCGTCAACGTCCTGAAGATCGTCGAACTGGAGCCGTCGCAGGCCGTTCAGCGCGAACTCGTTCTGGTGAAGGTGCGCGCCGACAACGAGACGCGCTCCCAGATCGTCGAGATCGTCCAGCTGTTCCGCGCCAAGACCGTCGACGTCTCCCCGGAGGCCGTCACCATCGAGGCAACCGGCGGCAGCGACAAGCTGTCGGCCATGCTCAAGATGCTGGAGCCTTACGGCATCAAGGAGCTGGTCCAGTCCGGCACGATCGCGATCGGCCGCGGCGCGCGTTCGATCACGGACCGCTCCCTGCGCGCCCTCGACCGGTCCGCGTAGGACTCGTAGAGGATTCCCGTACGACCGGAGACGGGCGGCCGGCCGCCGGCCGGACGCCCGTATTCCGAGACCCAGAGACGTCCCTTCCCCTCACCGTCATACGGTGGGACGCAACACCTGCACACCAAGGAGAGAACCCAAAGTGGCCGAGCTGTTCTACGACGCTGACGCCGACCTGTCCATCATCCAGGGCCGCAAGGTCGCGGTCATCGGCTACGGCAGCCAGGGCCACGCCCACGCGCTGTCGCTGCGTGACTCGGGCGTCGACGTGCGCGTCGGTCTGCACGAGGGCTCCAAGTCCAAGGCGAAGGCGGAGGAGCTGGGCCTGCGTGTGGTGACCCCGGCGGAGGCCGCCGCCGAGGCCGACGTGATCATGATCCTGGTGCCGGACCCGATCCAGGCCCAGGTCTACGAGGAGTCCATCGCCCCCAACCTGAAGGACGGCGACGCGCTGTTCTTCGGCCACGGTTTCAACATCCGCTTCGGGTTCATCAAGCCCCCGGCCGGTGTGGACGTGTGCATGGTCGCCCCGAAGGGCCCGGGCCACCTGGTGCGCCGTCAGTACGAGGAAGGCCGTGGCGTCCCGTGCATCGTCGCAGTGGAGCAGGATGCCTCGGGAGGCGGGTTCGCGCTGGCGCTGTCGTATGCCAAGGGGATCGGCGGTACCCGTGCGGGTGTCATCAAGACGACCTTCACCGAGGAGACCGAGACCGACCTGTTCGGTGAGCAGGCGGTGCTGTGCGGTGGCACCTCGGCGCTGGTGAAGGCGGGCTTCGAGACCCTGGTCGAGGCGGGCTACCAGCCGGAGATCGCGTACTTCGAGTGCCTGCACGAGCTGAAGCTGATCGTCGACCTGATGTACGAGGGCGGCCTGGAGAAGATGCGCTGGTCGGTGTCGGAGACCGCTGAGTGGGGCGACTACGTCACCGGTCCGCGCATCATCACCGACGCCACCAAGGCCGAGATGAAGAAGGTCCTCGCGGAGATCCAGGACGGCACGTTCGCCCAGAACTGGATGGACGAGTACCACGGCGGTCTGAAGAAGTACAACGAGTACAAGCAGCAGGACTCCGAGCACCTGCTGGAGACCACCGGCAAGCAGCTGCGCAAGCTGATGAGCTGGGTCAACGAGGAGGCGTAAGCCTCACGGCCAAGGGGCCGGAGCAGTTGCTCCGGCCCCTTAGGCGAACCGGGAGTAACGTCTGGTACGAGGCGTTGTCCAGCCCGTCCAGCCACGGACGGGTGATCCTTCCGCAGCGGCGTAAAACGACGCACCTGGCGCCACTACACTGCTGCACAACAAACGCGTCAGGCCCACAGTGTCGTGCGTCTTCCACGCGGCTAAGCGACACCGAGGAATTGCAGGCACGCCCCCACGCCGCCCGGCACGCACTCTCGCCGCACCGGCCCAAGGCCCAAGTAGCTCCGCTACGAGAGCCTTCGTCCGGCACCGAGAGCAGGCACCGATCGACGCAGGAACGCACTCGCACTTGCCCGGTGCCACTCCCCTCCACCGCCTGCGGCCGTCGGGACGGCCGTCCGCATTGGACATGTGAGGACTCACGTGAGCTCGAAACCCGTCGTACTCATCGCTGAAGAGCTGTCGCCCGCGACCGTCGACGCCCTCGGCCCCGACTTCGAGATCCGGCACTGCAACGGCGCGGACCGTGCGGAGCTGCTGCCGGCGATCGCCGACGTCGATGCCATTCTGATCCGCTCCGCGACGAAGGTGGACGCCGAGGCCATCGCCGCCGCGAACAAGCTGAAGGTCGTCGCACGAGCCGGCGTCGGCCTCGACAACGTGGACGTCTCCGCCGCCACCAAGGCCGGCGTGATGGTCGTCAACGCCCCCACCTCGAACATCGTGACCGCCGCCGAGCTGGCCTGCGGTCTGATCGTCTCCACCGCCCGCAACATCCCGCAGGCCAACGCCGCGCTGAAGAACGGCGAGTGGAAGCGCAGCAAGTACACGGGTGTCGAGCTCGCCGAGAAGACCCTCGGCGTGGTCGGTCTCGGCCGCATCGGCGCGCTGGTCGCGCAGCGTATGTCCGCGTTCGGCATGAAGGTCGTCGCCTACGACCCGTACGTCCAGCCTGCCCGGGCCGCGCAGATGGGCGTCAAGGTGCTGTCGCTGGACGAGCTGCTCGAGGTCTCCGACTTCATCACCGTCCACCTGCCCAAGACCCCCGAGACCCTGGGCCTGATCGGCGACGAGGCGCTGCACAAGGTGAAGCCGGGCGTCCGCATCGTCAACGCCGCGCGCGGCGGGATCGTGGACGAGGAGGCGCTGTACTCGGCGCTCAAGGAGGGCCGGGTCGCCGGCGCGGGCCTCGACGTGTACGCGAAGGAGCCGTGCACGGACTCGCCGCTGTTCGAGCTCGACCAGGTCGTCTGCACCCCGCACCTGGGCGCTTCGACCGACGAGGCGCAGGAGAAGGCCGGTATCGCGGTCGCCAAGTCGGTGCGCCTCGCGCTCGCCGGCGAGCTGGTGCCGGACGCGGTGAACGTCCAGGGTGGCGTCATCGCCGAGGACGTCAAGCCGGGTCTGCCGCTCGCCGAGAAGCTCGGCCGCATCTTCACCGCGCTCGCGGGCGAGGTCGCGGTCCGGCTCGACGTCGAGGTGTACGGCGAGATCACCCAGCACGATGTGAAGGTGCTCGAACTGTCCGCGCTCAAGGGCGTCTTCGAGGACGTCGTGGACGAGACGGTCTCGTACGTCAACGCGCCGCTGTTCGCCCAGGAGCGCGGTGTCGAGGTGCGCCTGACCACCAGCTCGGAGGCCACGGACCACCGCAATGTGGTGACCGTGCGCGGCACGCTCGCCGACGGCGAGGAGGTTTCGGTGTCCGGCACGTTGGCCGGCCCGAAGCACCACCAGAAGATCGTGGCGGTGGGCGACTACGACGTTGACCTGGCGCTGGCGGACCACATGGTCGTGCTGCGCTACACCGACCGCCCGGGCGTGGTCGGCACGCTGGGACGCATCCTCGGCGAGGCCGGCATCAACATCGCCGGCATGCAGGTGGCTCGCGACATCGCAGGCGGCGAGGCCCTCGCCGTCCTCACGGTCGACGACACGGTGTCGGCGAACGTCCTGATGGAGGTGGCCGAGGAGATCGGCGCGACCTCCGCCCGCTCGGTGAACCTGGTCTGACACCCGCGCAGTACGCAGTGGGGCCCGGCCACCTCAGGTGGCCGGGCCCCACTGCGTACTGCGTCCTTCCTACGCCTTGGTGTCACGCACCCGGACGCCCCGCAGGGTCGCCGCGGCGAGTGCCGCCGCGGCCAGCAGCAGGGCCCCTCCGGTGAGCGCCGCCGTCTGCATGCCGTTCGTGAACGCCTCGCGTGCCACGGCCAGCAGCTCCGCTCCCGCCCGGCCCGGCATCGTGTGGGCCACCGAGAGCGCGCCGCCCAGCGTCTCGTGGACCGGGGACGGAGCCGAAGCCGGGATGCCGCGGCGGTAGACCGCCGTGCCGATCGAGCCGAGGACCGCCATGCCCAGCGCGCCGCCGAACTCCGCGCCCGTCTCCATCAAGGAGGACGCGGCGCCCGCCCTCTCCACCGGCGCGGCGCCCATCGCCAGGTCCATCATCTGCGAGATCACGGTGACGATTCCGGCGGCCAGTACTCCCGCGCCGGCCAGCACCAGCCACATCGAGTCGGTGCCGGCGAGCGCCAGCATCCCGTAGCCACAGGCCGCGACCACGAAGCCGGCCGTGACGACGTACGCCCGGTTCACGCCCTTCTGCACCAGCTGGGTCGTCACGGGCGCCGCGAAGCCGATCAGCACCGAGGGGAGCAGGGCCCACAGGGCGGCCTCCAGCGCGCTCTTGCCCAGGACCGACTGCAGGTACTGGGTGGTGAAGTACGCCGAACCCAGCATGGCGAAGGACGAGATCAGGTTGAGGGTGAGGGCGGGAGCGAAGCCCGGGGAGCGGAACAGGGCCGGTGAGATCAGTGGGGACGCCGTCGTGCGCTGGCGGTGGACGAACAGGGCCGCGAACACCAGACCCACGGCCACCGCCACCACGTACTGGACGTGCCGGCCCTGCGCCGGGATCTCCTTCAGGCCGTAGATCACCGGCAGGACCGCCGCCATCGACAGCGGCACGCTGAGGAGGTCGAAGCGGTCGGGCTCGGGGTTCTTCGATTCCGGGAGCAGGAAGGGGCCGAGGACCAGCAGCAGGGCCATCGCGGGCAGGTTGACCAGGAACACCGAGCCCCACCAGAAGTACTCGACGAGCACGCCGCTCATCACCGAGCCGAGCGCGATGCCGGCCGTCATCACGCCGGACCACAGGCCGATCGCCTTCGCCCGCTGCCCGGGGTCGGTGAACATCGTGCGGATCAGCGCCATCGTGGACGGCATGAGCGTCGCGCCGCCGATGCCGAGGACCGCGCGGGCCGCGATCAGGGTCTCGGCGCTGTTCGCGTAGGCCGCCACCAGCGAGGCGGCCCCGAAGGCGGCGGCCCCGAGCAGCAGCAGCTTGCGTCGGCCGATGCGGTCGCCCAGCGAACCCATCGTCATCAGCAGCCCGGCGAGGACGAAGGCGTAGATGTCGAAGATCCACAGCTGCTGCGTGCTGCTCGGCTCCAGGTCCGCGCTGATCGACGGGATCGCGAAGTAGAGGACCGACACGTCCATCGAGACCAGCAGCAGGGGAAGCATCAGGACGGCCAGGGCGGTCCACTCGCGGCGGCCGGCCCGGGCCGGGGCGCTCGGCGCACCGAGGTTGGTCGTGCTCGTCGAGTTCGTCATGCCAAGGACTGTACGGTCGTCTTAAACGCTTGTCTAGTACGAACGTTTAAGACGTTTGTGTGGGACGGTTGTCTGAACCGGGGTAGGGTGGCGGTATGGGACACCGTGAGGATCTGCTCGAGGGCGCCAAGCGCTGCCTCCTGGAGAAGGGGTTCGTGCGCACGACGGCGCGCGACATCGTCAAGGAGTCGGGGACCAACCTGGCGTCCATCGGCTACCACTACGGCTCCAAGGACGCGTTGCTGGTACAGGCGTACGTCTCGCTGGTCGAGGAGATGGGGGACCGTTTCGCGCCCGGCCGGGGCGCGGGCGGCGAGACGAAGGCGCCACCGGGTTCGCTGGAGCGCTTCCAGGAGGTGTGGGCGAACATCATCCGGTCGCTGCCCGAGTCGCGGGCCGTCTGGCTGCTGAGCTTCGAGCTCATCCTCCAGGGCGACCGGCTGCCGGAGGTGCGCAAGCTGCTGGCCGAAGCGCAGGAGGAGGGCCGCTCGGGACTTCTCCCGCTGTTCCATGACATCCCGGAGGGGGAGTTCGACAAGGAGACCGTCGATACGGAGGGCCGCCTCCACCAGACCCTTCTCCAGGGCCTCATGGTGCAGTGGATCTTCGATCCGGAGACGGCCACCGGTGCCGATCAGCTCACCGAGGGGCTCCGCCGGGTGATCGCGGCGGCCACGAAAGCCCCCGGGAGCGCTTAGAGCCGCGCCCCCTTCAGCGCCATGTGCAGCAGCAGGCGGTCCTCGCCGTCATCCAGGTCCAGGCCGGTGAGCTGCTCGACCCGGGACAGGCGGTAGTACAGGGTCTGGCGGTGGATGCCCAGTTCGGTGGCCGTGCGCCCCGCCTGCCCGGCGCAGTCCAGGAAGACCTCGGCCGTGCGGGCGAGTTCGCGGTGGGCAGGAGTCAGGAGCGCGCGTACGGCCGGATCGTGAGCCGCCTCGGGCGGGAGTGACGTCAGCAGGCGGTACGGCCCGATGGACGACCACTGCGCCATCGGGCCGAGCCGGGGTTCCGCCAGCGCGGCGCGGGCCGCCCCCGACGCCTCCTGCCAGGCGGTGCCCAGCTCGCCGAGGCCGTGACGCGCACCGGCCACCCCGGCCGCCGCCGGTCCGGCTCCTCGCGGGCCCTCCGCCTCGCGCAGCAGCCGCGACGCCGCCGTCAACGCCGGCGTCAGCACGTCCGCCGAGCGCAGTCGCACCAGCAGGGCCAGGCTCTGGCCGGCGGTGCCCCAGGGCACCGTGCACAGTGCGGTCGCCGCCGGAATCGTACGGACCGAAGGGGCGTCGTCCGGGTCGGCCGAGGGCCAGGGGGCGACACAGACCACCGTGTGCAGACCCTCGGCCCGCGCCCCGAGCGCCGTACGCAGTTCGGCCACCGCCATGTCCTGCTGCCAGCCGCGCTCGGCGGTGAGCACCGCGCGCAGTTCGCGCGTCAGATCCGCGCCTGCCTGCGCCTCGTCCGCGAGCAGCGGCCCGATGCGGGCGGCGACCTCCATCGCGGCGGACAGCTGAGCCTCGGACGGACCCGGCTCGTCGGCCAGCAGCCACACGTAGCCGAGGACGACACCCCGATGGCGTACCGGCAGACAGATCCTTCCTCGGGAGACGCCGGCCTCCGGCGTGGGCGGGATGTGCACCGGCCCGGTGGCGCGGGCGATGCCGAAGCCCTCGAACCACTTGCGCACCGCCGCGGTGGAGCGGCGGGTGAGGATCGAGCGGGTGCGGACCGGGTCGAGGGACGCCTCGTCGAACTCGGCGTCGCTGTCGTACGCGGCGAAGGCGATCAGCTCGAAGTCCCGGTTCTCCAGGGTCGCGGGGGCGCCGAGCAGCGCCGAGATCTCGTCGACGAGCTCCTGGTAATCACCCCGGCCTGCCTTGAAAACATCCATCACACGGGCATTCTCCCGCATTTTCCCACCCCCTCATACAGATGTCTGAGATCCAGGGCACGGATGCGTGACAGCTGTCGATGGCCGACGATCGGAGGGATCCTTAGGTTTCACGGTGGTTCTCCGTGCCGTACCCGAATGGTCGGGATTCGGCCTCCTGTTGCCCTTGTGGAGGTGCCCCGTGCTGGGTCCCGTGATTCTCGCCGCGTCGCGCAGTGACCGGATGCGCCGTCTCATCTCGGCGGCCCCGGTGACCAAGCAGGTCGTCGACCGCTTCATCCCCGGCGAGACCGTCGACGAGGTCGTCCCGATCATCGAGGACCTCACCGGGAAGGGCCTCGAACTGACCATGGACGTCGTCGGCGAGGACATCACGACCCCCGAACAGGCCACGGCCGCGCGGGACGCCTACCTGGAGCTGATCGACCGTCTCAAGGACCTGGAGCTCGGCACGAAGGCCGAGATGTCCGTGAAGCTCTCGATGTTCGGCCAGGCGCTGGAGAACGGCCACGAGCTGGCCCTCGCGAACGTCCGCCCCGTCGTCGAGGCCGCCGCCGCGATCGGTACCACGGTCACGCTGGACGCCGAGGACCACACCACCCTCGACTCGATGTTCGCCATCCACGAGGAGCTGCGGCAGGACTTCCCGCAGACCGGCTGCGTGATCCAGGCCTACCTCTTCCGCACCGAGGCCGACGCCCGCCGACTCGCCGCGAGCGGCAGCCGGGTGCGTATCGTGAAGGGGGCGTACAAGGAGCCCGCGGCGGTCGCGTACCAGCAGAAGGCGGAGATCGACAAGGCGTACGTCCGCGTGCTGAGGACCCTCATGGAGGGCGAGGGATACCCGATGATCGGCTCCCACGACCCGCGGCTGATCTCCATCGCGCAGGAACTCGCCCGGCGCGCCGGGCGCAAGCTCGACGAGTACGAGTTCCAGATGCTGTACGGCATCCGCAGCGATGAGCACCTGCGGCTGGCCGCCGAAGGCCACCGCGTGCGCGTGTACACCGCCTACGGCACCGACTGGTACGGCTACTTCGTGCGTCGCCTGGCGGAGAAGCCGGCGAACCTGCGATTTTTCCTGCGGAGCATGATCACACATGACTGATGCACCTCGGCTGTCCCGCGGCTTCGGCCGGGGGCCGGGGGGTTGTCCCCCGGGAGAGCACAGCATGCGCCGCCTGGCGGAGAAGCCGGCGAACCCGCGCTTCTTCGTCCGCTCGATGGTCAGCAAGGGCTGAGCCCGCCTCACACCGCTCAAGTCAAGGAGTACGGAACTCATGGACGCTGTGACCCAGGTCCCCACCCCCGTCAACGAGCCGGTGCACGGCTACGCCCCCGGTTCGCCCGAGCGCGCCCGCCTGGAGGTCAAGCTCAAGGAGCTGGCCGAGAACCCGATCGACCTGCCGATGACCATCGGCGGCGAGAAGCGGATGGGCGGCGGCGAGGCCTTCCAGGTGGTGCAGCCGCACAACCACAAGGCCGTCCTCGGCACCTACCGCAACGCCACCCAGCAGGACGCCGAGGACGCCATCGACGCGGCCCTGGCCGCCGCGCCCGCATGGCGCGCGATGTCCTTCGACGACCGCGCCGCGATCATCCTGCGCGCCGCCGAGCTGCTGGCCGGACCCTGGCGCGAGACGATCGCCGCCTCCACCATGCTCGGCCAGTCGAAGACCGCCCAGCAGGCGGAGATCGACAGCCCGTGCGAGCTGGTCGACTTCTGGCGCTTCAACGTCCACTACGCCCGCCAGATCCTGGCCGAGCAGCCCCTGGCCAACTCCCCGGGTGTCTGGAACCGCCTCGACCACCGCCCGCTCGAGGGCTTCGTCTACGCGATCACCCCGTTCAACTTCTCGGCGATCGCGGGCAACCTGCCCACCGCGCCCGCGCTGATGGGCAATGTCGTGGTCTGGAAGCCGTCCCCGACGCAGACCCACGCCGCCGTGCTGCTGATGCAGCTCCTGGAGGAGGCGGGCCTGCCCAAGGGTGTCATCAACCTCGTCACCGGCGACGGCATCGAGGTCTCCAAGGTCGCCCTGGAGCACCGCGACCTCGCCGGCATCCACTTCACCGGTTCGACCAGGACCTTCCAGTACCTGTGGAAGACGGTCGGCAACAACATCGAGAAGTACCGCTCGTACCCGCGCCTGGTCGGCGAGACCGGCGGCAAGGACTTCCTCGTCGCGCACCCGAGCGCGGATGCCGCGGTCCTGAAGACGGCGCTCACCCGCGGTGCCTTCGAGTACCAGGGCCAGAAGTGCTCGGCGACCTCCCGGGCGTACATCCCTGCGTCCATCTGGAACTCCGGTTTCAAGGAGGAGTTCGCGTCCGAGGTCGACTGTCTGACCATGGGTGACGTCACCGACCTGTCGAACTTCATCGGCGCCGTCATCGACGAGCGCGCCTTCGCCAAGAACAAGGCCGCGATCGACCGTGCCAAGGAGGACCCGGCCTGCACCGTCGTCGCGGGCGGCTCCTACGACGACTCGGTCGGCTACTTCGTGCGCCCGACCGTCATCGAGTGCACCGACCCGGAGAACGAGGTCTTCCGGACCGAGTACTTCGGCCCGGTCCTCGCGGTGTACGTCTACGAGGACGAGAAGTACGACGAGATGCTGACCCAGATGGAGTCGGTCTCGGACTACGCCCTGACGGGCTCGGTCATCGCGGGCGACCGTGCCGCCGCGGCGTACACGATGGAGAAGCTCCGCTACGCGGCCGGCAACTTCTACATCAACGACAAGTCGACCGGCGCCGTCGTCGGCCAGCAGCCCTTCGGCGGCGGCCGCGCCTCCGGCACCAACGACAAGGCGGGCGCCCCGCAGAACCTGCTGCGCTGGACCCTCACCCGTGCCATCAAGGAGACGCTGGTACCGCCGACGGACTACACGTACCCGCACATGGGCTGACGCCCCTCCGAGCACCGCCCCCGCCCTGGGTTGTCGACAACCGAGGACGGGGGCGGTTTTCATGTCAGCTCTCGCAGGTCGTACGGCCCTCGTACCAGCGGCAGGCCAGCGCCGCGAAGCCGCCGTCCGCCCCGACGGGCACCGCGAGCGTGTCCCCGCCCCGCACCGTGTGCGCCGTGCGCACCAGGCCCGTCGGCCCGTCCGTCAAGGTCTCCACCAGCCAGCGGCCCGCGCCCAGCCGCATCGGCACGTCGACCGTCCGCGCCGCGCCCGCGAACGTGCCGCCGATGAACCAGCGGTGGTCGGGGGAGCGCCGTGCGAGCACCGCCGAGCGGCCCGGGTCGCCGGTCAGCAGCCGCGTCTCCTCCCAGCGGGCGGGGAGCTGCTCCAGGAAGCGGCGTGCCTCGGGGCGGGCGTCGTACGACTCCGGGGTTCCGGAGAGGTTCTGGATGCCCGACTCGTACAGGACCGTCAGGCCCAGTTCGCCCGCGTCGGACCCGACGTTGGGCCGGTACGGGCGGTGGAAGGCGCCCGGGGTGAAGTCCATGGAGCCGATGACGTTCCGCGTGAAGGGCAGCGACGCCAGGTGCTCCGCTGTGTTGTTGCGCTTCTCCTCACCGCCGACGCCCTCCATCGTCACGACCTGAGGCCAGGTGCGCTGGATGCCCTTCGGGATCGTCGAGCCGTGGAAGTTCACCATGAGGTGGTGACGGGCCGTCGACTCCAGGACGTCGTCGTACCAGCGCATCCGTTCCTGGGACTCCGAGTCCATGAAGTCGATCTTCACGCCCTTGACGCCCCAGCTCTCCAGTGTGCCGAGCCACTTCTCGCGCTCGGCGGGGTCGGTGAGCAGCGTGTAGTGCAGCCAGACGTGGATGCCGACGCCCTTCGCCGCCGCGTAGCGCACCAGTTCGGGCATCCAGCTGTCCGTCTGCCATTCGGGGTCGACGACGTCCCAGGCGTCGGATCTGAAGTACCAGCCGGCGTCCACGACTTCGTACGGCCAGCCGCGCTCGGCCGCGTAGTCCACGTACTTCTCCTGCGCCGCGAGGCTCTGCCCGGCCTCCTTGCCGCCGGCCAGCCAGGTCCACAGCGCCGGGCCCGGCTTGATCCACGAGGTGTCGCGGACACGGGAGGCGGGGGCCAGGTCGTCCACGAAGGTCGACTCGGTGACGGTCGCCAGGTCACCGGTGATGACCGCCCGCCAGGGGGTGGTCAGGGCGCCGGCGGTGTGGATCGGGGCGTCGTCGTACAGGCTGATGCCGTACGTCGGCGAGCCCGCCTCATGGGTCAGGTGGGCGCCCGCATAGGTGCCGGTGACGTCGGACTCGGCGATCAGCGCGTAGCCGCCGTCCGTGTGGAAGAGGGACTGCATCATGTACGCGCCCGCCGGTGCCGTCGCTGCCGACTCGTAGCGCTTGAAGGGCAGTTCGTTGTCGGCGCGGTAGGCGCCGAGGAGGGCGCTCGCGCCGGCGGGGAGCGTGAAGCCGGAGGTTTCGCGCAGCACGTCGCCGTCGTATCCCGGCAGGACGTAGCGGTAGGCGACACCGTCCGGGGCCACCCGGGTGACCAGGTCGAGCCGGGCGCCCGTCGCCGTGCGGAAGCGGAAGCGGGACTCGGTCATATGGACGACGCGCAGGCGGGACTTGCCCGTCGGGCTCGTGTACCGCTCGGAGACCGCGCGCTCGCTGCGGCCGATCAGGCTCAGCCCCTTGGAGAAGTCGGCCTGTTCGGTGACCAGGCCGACCGGGGAGGGCTCCAGGACCGTGTGGCCGTCGCGCTCGACGGCGAGCGTCGGGTGCCCGTCGGCCGGGTCGAGCGTCACGACGGCGGTCGGGGAGCCGTGGGGGCCCCGCACCTCCCAGGTCGTCTCCCGTGCGGTGGCGCCGGCCTGGGCCGGAAGCGCCGACGCGGTCGTGGCGAGCAGTGCGGAGCAGAGGGTCAGGACGATGGTGCGGAGCCGTGGTCGGGCCGTCATACGGAACCTCTCCCTGAAGCAGTCATCCGATGACTGTGAGAGTGCTGGTCCTATATGTGCATGTCAAGGCATACGGCGGCGTCATACATCGGAGTGACGGTCAGATACATGGTGACATGGTCACGTACGAAAACCAGCGAAGGAGGCCATACTGGCCCGGTGGCCACCCGACTCCGCATCGCCCACACCGCGGACCTGACCTCCGCCGACTTCAGCGCCGCCCGTGCCCTGCTGGACGACGCCTTCGGGGGTGACTACGACGATCAGGACTGGGAGCACGGGCTCGGCGGGATGCATGCGCTGGTGACCGACGAGCAGGGGCTCGCCGCGCACGGGTCCGTCATCCAGCGGCGCGTCCGGTACCGGAAGCGCTGGCTGCGCGTCGGGTATGTCGAGGCCGTGGGTGTGCGGGCGGACGTGCGGCGCCGGGGGCTGGGCGGACGCGTCATGGCCGAGCTGGAGCGGATCGTCGACCGCGCCTACGACCTCGGTGCGCTCTCCGCGAGCGACGACGGCGCCCCTCTCTACACCGCGCGCGGCTGGCAGCTCTGGTCCGGCCGCGTCTGCGCCCTCGGGACCCACGGCGTCGTGCGCCTGCGCGACGAAGAGGACTCCACCTTCGTGCGCCACGCAGCCGCGGGCCCCCTCGATCCCAAGCACAAGCTGGTCTTCGACTGGCGGGACGGCGACGTGCTCTGACCGTTCGCGGTGCGGGCGGTTGTCAGGAGCTGAGCGGTTGCGCCAGGGAGGGGACCGGCATCCGGGTGTCTGACGAGTGCGCAGGTCACGGGCGAGTGACCAGATCGGCCGTCTCAGATAGTAGGAAGTCCGAGTAATTGTGGAGACAGATGCCCGCTCCTCGCTTAGCTTTGTAGAAGCCGAACGTCTCGCTCGATCAAGCGAATGGCGGTCGTGAGCCGGGCCCCGTGCAGGCAACCCCTGCGGCACCGCTCCCCGCCCTCCGGCGTCTCGTTACCCCTTTCCGCACTCCCGGATCTCGAAGGAGTCGATTTCCCATGGCCGAGACGACCGCCCGCCGCCGAGTCCGTCACGTTTCCCGTACGAGCGAGTCCGACCGCAAGAAGGCCGCCGCAGCGCTCCAGCGCGCCCTCGACCGCCGGGACAACGGCGGCGAGACCGGCCACTGAACCGCGGCCTCAGTTGTAAGGCCGCTGATCTCACGGCTGGGCCGGGAGATCACCTCCACCGGGAGCCGCACCCCACGAGGTGCAGCGCGGACGGGCGCCCCGCGTCATGTGCCGCGCCGCACCTCGACATGGTCGATCCGCTCGCCGCCCGTGCGAGCGCCGACACCGTCAGCTTGGGCGCCGTTCCGCTCTCCGCCTCCACCATGGTGACGTCATGATGCCGCGTGTCCGTATCCCGGACGGCGTGTGTCATTCCATGGGACAAGGAGTACGGTGCCGTCATGTCTCGCAGCATCAATCTCGCAGTGATTCCCGGTGACGGCATCGGCCAGGAGGTCGTGGCCCAGGGGCTCAAGGTGCTCTCCGCCGTCCTTCCGCAGGATGTGAAGCTGGAGACCAAGGAGTACGACTTCGGTGCCCAGCGTTACCACGCCACCGGTGAGACCCTCACCGACGCGGACCTGGAGCAGTTGAAGCAGCACGACGCGATCCTGCTCGGCGCGATCGGCGACCCCTCGGTGCCGTCCGGCGTCCTGGAGCGCGGCTTCCTGCTCAAGCTCCGCTTCGCCTTCGACCACCACGTCAACCTGCGGCCCTCCAAGCTGCTCCCGGGCGTCGAGACCCCGCTCGCGGGCCAGCCCGAGATCGACTTCGTCGTGGTCCGCGAGGGCACCGAGGGCCCGTACACGGGCAACGGCGGCACCATCCGCGGCGGCACCCCGCACGCGGTCGCCACCGAGGTCTCGCTGAACACAGCCTTCGGCATCGAGCGCGTCGTGCGCGACGCCTACGCCCGCGCGCAGGCCCGCCCCCGCAAGAAGCTGGCCCTCGTCCACAAGAACAACGTGCTCGTGCACGCCGGTCACCTGTGGACGGACATCTTCAACAAGGTGGGGGAGGAGTTCCCCGAGGTCACCACCGAGTACATGCACGTGGACGCGGCGACGATCTACCTCGTCACGCAGCCCGAGCGCTTCGACGTGATCGTCACCGACAACCTCTTCGGCGACATCATCACCGACCTGGCCGCCGCCATCTCCGGGGGCATCGGGGTCGCCGCCTCGGGCAACATCAACCCGTCCGGCGAGTTCCCGTCGATGTTCGAGCCCGTGCACGGCTCGGCGCCCGACATCGCGGGCCAAGGCAAGGCCGACCCGTCGGCCACCGTCCTGTCGGTCGCCCTCCTGCTGCGTCACCTCGGCTACGAGGCCGAGGCCGCCCGCATCGAGGAGGCCGTCTCCACCGACCTCGCGGAGCGCGTGGGCAAGCCCGCCCGCAGCACCGACGAGATCGGCGACGCGCTCGCCGTACGAGTAGCCGGCTGACCCGCCGCGCCGCTCACACCGTCTGAGAAGGCCGCCGGGTCGCAACACGCCCGGCGGCTTTTCCATGCCCTCGCCGGGTGACACCATCGACCCACCCCTGGGCTACCCCAAGGGCCGCATTCACACCGTTTCGGGCAGGACTCCCCGCTTGCGATAATCGAACGAGGAGCCGCGGAATGAGGGAATGCTCGGACGTCCTAACACCCGCCACCGGCGGTACGGACGTGAGCGCGGCCCGTCACAACAAAACCGGTGAAGGACAACCACACATGACGACGCCCACGATCGAGCTGAAGCCCTCCGCCAACCCGCTCTCCCACGCCGAGCGGGAGGCGATCCTGGCCAACCCCGGGTTCGGCCGCCACTTCACCGACCACATGGTGACGATCAGGTGGACCGAGGGCCGAGGCTGGCACGACGGCCAGCTCGTCCCGTACGCCCCGATCTCCCTCGACCCCGCCACCAACGTCCTGCACTACGCGCAGGAGATCTTCGAGGGCCTCAAGGCGTACCGCCAGCCGGACGGCTCGGTCGCCACCTTCCGCCCGGAGATGAACGCCCGGCGCTTCCAGCGCTCCGCCCGGCGCCTCGCGATGCCCGAGCTGCCGGTCGAGACCTTCATCGAGGCGTGCGACCTCCTCGTCCAGCAGGACAAGGCGTGGGTGCCGGCGCACGGCGGCGAGGAGTCCCTCTACCTGCGCCCGTTCATGATCGCCACCGAGGTCGGCCTCGGTGTGAAGCCGGCCAACGAGTACCTCTTCCTGGTGATCGCCTCCCCGGCCGGTGCCTACTTCGCGGGTGGCGTGAAGCCGGTCTCCATCTGGGTCTCCGAGGACTGTGTCCGCGCCGTCCCCGGCGGCATGGGCGACGCCAAGACGGGCGGCAACTACGCCGCCTCCCTGCTCGCCCAGGCAGAGGCCGCGACCAAGGGCTGCGACCAGGTCTGCTACCTCGACGCCGTGGAGCACAGGTGGGTCGAGGAGCTCGGCGGCATGAACCTGTACTTCGTGTACGGAAACAAGATCGTCACCCCCTCGCTCACCGGCTCGATCCTTGAGGGCGTGACACGGGACTCCCTCCTTTCCGTCGCCCGCGACCTCGGCTACGAGGCGGAGGAGGGTCGCGTCTCCATCGACCAGTGGCAGGCCGACTCGGAAGACGGCACCCTCACCGAGGTCTTCGCCTGTGGCACCGCGGCGGTCATCACCCCGGTCGGCACGGTCAAGCGCACGAGCGCCGAGTGGAAGCAGTCGGGCGGCGAGCCGGGCGAGGTCACCCTCAGGCTCCGTGAGGCCCTGCTCGACCTTCAGCGCGGCACCCATGAGGACAAGCACGGCTGGATGCACCGGCTCGGCTGAGGCGTCCGAAGAACGTCCATGCCCGCCCGCGACGTCCACGTTCCGGGCGGGCTCGGCCGACACCACGCTCCTGGGTACCGGGCTGATGCTCGGTGGTTCGTTCGACGCGTACCGGCCTCCTCTCGCGGGTAGTCACTGAGTCCGCGGGGGAGCGTGCCCCTCCCGTGCGCGGATTCGGGCGGGGAGAGGGCGCGGGTGAACGCACGGTCGCCGATGCCACGGCTGCGCCGGCTGCCGCGGGCGTTACGCACACCACGCCGGCCGCAGAGCCTCACCGTGCTCGCGCCGATCACCGAATGTGCCGCGCTGCTGCCCAGGAGGGCCGGGTCCGCGAGCACACCCGGCTCGACCACGAGTGGTTCGCCGCCCAGGCTCACGGCTCGACGTCGAACGTCAAGGTGCTCGACATCTTTTCGAAACCTGTTCGGGTCGCGGTTCTCCAAGCGGCTCTTCCGGGGCGAGGTCGGCCACCGCGCACGGCGCCCGCGTGCAGATCCTGCTTCTGGACCCCGACTCGCTCGCCGTCATCCTGCGCAACCTGCGCACGCTGGACGGGTTCGCGCGCCGCCTGGTCCCCTTCCTCGCCTCGGCCGCCTCTCCGGCGAGGGCGTGGAGCTGGAGGTCTCCGACGGTTCACCCTGCCGCTCACCCTGGTCGACGCCACCGACGGGCGGGGGCCCTCCTAGGAGGCAGGGGTGGTCCGAGAGTTAGAGTGACGTTCAATGTGACATGACGGGCAAAGGGCGCTGAGCGTTCCCTTTCCGCTCCCGCCCATTTAGAGTGTTGCTCTAAGTGTGGGAAGCAAGGAGGTGCCACGTCGTGAGACTCACCCCCACGGAACGTGACCGGCTGCTGCTCTTCGGAGCCGCCGAGTTGGCCCGCGCCCGCCGGGCCCGGGGTCTGAGGCTGAACGTGCCGGAGGCCACCGCGCTGATCGCGGACGCCGTCTGCGAGGCCGCCCGCGACGGGAAGCGGCTCGCCGAGGCGATCGAGGCGGCCCGGTCCGTGCTCGGCCCGGACGACGTGCTGCCGGGTGTCGCGGACATCGTCACCGAGGTGCACGTCGAGGCCGTCTTCGACGACGGATCACGGCTCGCGGTGGTCTCCGACCCCATCGAAGGAGGACTGGGCGATCGGGCGCCGGGCGCGCTGCTGCCGGGGCCGGCGCACAGCGAGCCGGAGGCGGTCGTGCGGATGCCCGTGACCAACACCGCCGCGGTCCCGGTGTCCGTCACCTCCCACTTCCACTTCTTCGAGGCCAACCCGCGGCTCGACTTCGCCCGTGCCGACGCCTACGGCATGCGGCTCGCCGTGCCCGCCGGGTCGTCCATCCGTTTCGGACCGGGGGAGACCGTCGAGGTCGGGCTCGTGCCGATCGGCGGCGACCGGGTCGCGATCGGTTCCGCGGGTCTCGTCGACGGGGCGCTGGACGCGCCCGGGACGAAGGAAGAGGCCCTGCGGCGGGCCGCCGCCTGCGGATATCTGGGAGCCGACCGATGAACCCCTACGAGTACGCGGCCACCCACGGCCCCCGCGCCGGCGACCGCGTGCGCCTCGGAGACTCGGGTCTGGTGATCCGCGTCGAGTCCGACGCCCAGAAGTACGGCGACGAGTTCCTCGTCGGCTTCGGCAAGACCGCCCGTGACGGTCTGCACCTCAAGGCCGCGGCCGTCCGCGAGACCTGCGACGTCGTCATCAGCAACGTCGTGGTGATCGACGCGGCGCTGGGCATCCGGAAGGTCTCCATCGGCATCCGAGAGGGCCGGATCCACGCGATCGGGCGGGCCGGCAACCCCGACACCCTCGACGGGGTCGACGTCGTGGTCGGCACGGGTACGTCGATCGTGTCCGGTGAGGGGTTGATCGCCACCGCCGGGGCCGTCGACAGCCATGTCCACCTGCTGTCGCCGCGCATCATGGAGGCCTCGCTGGCTTCCGGCGTGACCACGATCATCGGGCAGGAGTTCGGTCCGGTGTGGGGCGTCGGCGTCAACTCGCCGTGGGCGCTGCGGCACGCGTTCAACGCGTTCGACGCCTGGCCCGTCAACATCGGCTTCCTGGGCCGGGGTTCGTCCTCCGACAGCGCGCCCCTGGTCGAAGCGCTGGCCGAGGGCGGTGCCTGCGGCTTCAAGGTGCACGAGGACATGGGCGCCCACACCCGCGCCCTGGACACCGCCCTCCGGGTGGCCGAGGAACATGACGTCCAAGTCGCCCTGCACAGCGACGGGTTGAACGAATGCCTGTCCGTGGAGGACACACTCAGAGTCCTCGAGGGCCGCACCATCCACGCCTTCCACATCGAGGGCTGTGGCGGCGGTCATGTGCCGAACGTCCTGAAGATGGCGGGAGTGGCGAACGTCATCGGCTCTTCCACCAACCCGACGCTGCCCTTCGGGCGCGACGCCGTCGCCGAGCACTACGGCATGATCGTCTCCGTCCACGATCTCAAGACCGACCTGCCCGGCGACGCCGCCATGGCCCGCGACCGCATCCGCGCCGGAACCATGGGTGCCGAGGACGTGCTGCACGACCTGGGCGCGATCGGCATCACCTCGTCCGACGCACAGGGCATGGGACGCGCGGGCGAAACCGTGCGGCGCACCTTCGCGATGGCCGGGAAGATGAAGGCCGAGCTGGGCCCCCTGGAGGGCGACGGTGCGGACGACGACAACGCCCGCGTCCTGCGCTACGTGGCCAAACTGACCATCAACCCGGCCGTCGCGCACGGTCTCGCGCACGAGGTCGGATCCCTCGAGCCCGGAAAGCTGGCCGACATCGTGCTGTGGAGGCCGGAATACTTCGGCGCCAAGCCGCAGCTCGTGCTCAAGGCCGGCTTCCCGGCGTACGGCGTGGTCGGTGACCCGAACGCGGCCACCGACACATGTGAACCCCTCGTGCTCGGCCCGCAGTTCGGTGCGCACGGCGCGACCCCCGCCGACCTCTCCGTCGCCTTCGTCGCACAGGCGGCCGTGGACCAAGGGGACGACCGGATGCCGACCCGCAGGCGACGGGTGGCCGTCCGGGGCACCCGTGGCATCGGCCCCGCCGACCTGCGCCTCAACTCCCGCACCGGAACGGTCGACGTCGACCAGCGCTCCGGCCTGGTCACCCTCGACGGCGAACCGGTCCGCTCCGAGCCGGCCGAGTCCGTCTCCCTCAACCGCCTGTACTTTCTGTGAGGACCCCCGACATGACCACCCCCGCCGCCGACGGCTTCCGCATGCCGGCCGAGTGGACCCCGCACGAACGCACCTGGATGGCATGGCCGGGACCCAACCCGACCTTCCACGACCCCGAGGACCTTGCAGCCTCCTGTGCGGCCTGGGCGTCGGTCGCCCGCGCGGTCCGCCGCTTCGAACCGGTCACTGTGGTCTGCGGCCCCGGCCGATCGGCGGAGGCCCGGACTCTCCTCGGCCCGGGGATCGACACCGTCGAACGCGACCTCGACGACGCCTGGATGCGGGACATCGGCCCCACCTTCCTCACCAACGGGCGCGAACTCGCCGCGGTGGACTGGACGTTCAACGGCTGGGGCGCCCAGGCCTGGGCCCGCTGGGAGCACGACGCGAAGATCGCCGCGTACGTCTCGGACCTCGCGGGCGCGAAGACGTACGCCTCGAAGCTGGTCAACGAGGGCGGCGCGATCCATGTCGACGGTGAGGGGACGGTCCTGCTCACGCAGACCGTGCAGCTCGGCTCCGAACGCAACCCGCACTGGACGAAGGAGCAGGTCGAGGCCGAGATCCACGCCCACCTCGGCACCCGCAAGGCCGTCTGGCTCCCGCGCGGCCTGACCGGCGACTACCCCCCGTACGGCTTCGGCACGCTCGGACACGTCGACATCGTCGCCGCCTTCGCCCGCCCCGGGGTCGTCGTCGCCCACCACCAGCCGGACCCGGCGCACCCCGACCACGAGGTGACGAAGGAGGTCATCGGGATCCTGAAGTCCGCCACCGACGCCCGCGGCCGGCGCCTGGAGGTCGTCGAGGTCCCGGCCCCTACGGTCCTCGAGGCCGACGGCCACTGGGCCGACCACTCCTACATCAACCACTACCTCTGCAACGGCGGTGTCGTCCTGTGCGGTTTCGACGACCCGCGCGACGACCTCGCGGCCGGCATCTTCCGCAGGCTCTTCCCCGAGCGGACGGTGACACTGGTGGACGCCCGTACGATCTTTGCGGGCGGCGGAGGCATCCACTGCATCACGCAACAGCAGCCGAAGATCTAGAGGAGTCCCGGATGGCCGGTGCGGCACGGGCGCGGAAGCACGCGCCGCCGCGCGAGGAGGTCCTCGCCGCCGCCATGGAGATGATCGCCGAGCGCGGTCTGGAGAAGCTCACCATGGCGGCACTGGGCCGCGAGGTCGGGATGAGCAGCGGCCATCTGCTGTACTACTTCCGCTCCAAGGACGAGCTGCTCCTGCGGACCCTGGAGTGGAGCGAGGGCCGGCTGGGCGCCGAACGCGCACGGTTGCTCAGCCGCGACGCCCCGGCCCGTGAACGGCTCGACGCATACGTCGACCTGTACGTCCCCGACGGTCACCGCGACCCGCACTGGACGCTCTGGCTGGAGGTCTGGAACCGTTCGCAGAACGCCGACGACGACGCCCGCGACCGGCAGGCGGCCATCGAGGGCGCCTGGCACCGCGATCTCGTGGCGCTGATCGCCGAGGGCGTCTCGCGCGGCGAGTTCCGCCCGGTCGACGCCGATCGCTTCGCCGCCCGGCTGCGCGCCCTCCTCGACGGCTTCTCCATCCATGTGGCGATCGGTCTGCGCGGCACCGACCGGGAGCAGATTCTCGGCCACGTAAGGGAGTTCCTGGACGAGTCGCTGGGGCGGCCGGGGTTCGTGGACGCGTGATCAGCCGCCCGGGTCGTAGGGGAACGAGCCCATGGCCCGGGGTGGCTGATGTGCTTGCATCCGTGTGAGTCACCCAGGCCGACAGCGCGTCGACGGCCGCCAGGGTCACCCCGAACGGCGCGTGTTCGTCGATCGGCAAGGCCACCTGAAGTGACGTCCTCGTACGGCCGATCGCGGTGAATCGCCGGTGCCCCTCCGGGGCAGGGTAGGGCCCATGGGACGAGAGCATTGGAAGAGGATCTGGATCGGCTCGGCCGGCAACATGGTGGAGTGGTACGACTGGTTCGTCTACGCGAGCTTCGCCACCTACTTCGCCGGGGCCTTCTTCCCCGACGGGAACCCCACAGCCCAACTCATGAACACCGCGGGCATCTTCGCGGTCGGCTTCTTCATGCGCCCGGTCGGCGGCTGGCTGCTCGGCCGGGTCGGTGACCGCAGAGGCCGCAAGGCCGCGCTGACCCTCACGGTCACGCTGATGTCCGCCTCGGCGATCCTCATCGCGATGGCGCCGACGTACGCCGTGGCGGGGTACGGCGGCGCGTTCGTGCTGCTCGTCGCCCGCCTGCTGCAGGGACTGTCGGTGGGCGGCGAGTACGCGGCCAGCGCGACCTACCTCACCGAGGCGTCCGACCCGAAGCGGCGCGGCTTCGCCTCCAGCTTCCAGTACGTCTCCATGACCGCGGGCCAGATCGTCGGCCTCGGCCTGCAGATCGTCCTCCAGCGCACGATGTCCGACGACGCGCTGCACAGCTACGGCTGGCGCATCCCGTTCGTGGTGGGCGCGCTCGGCGCGGCGGTGATCTTCTACCTGCGCCGGAACATGCTGGAGACGGAGGTCTACGAGGCGGACGAGACCGGCGGCGAGGAGCGCGGCACACTGCGCGCGCTGTGGCAGCACAAGCGCGAGGCCTTCCTGGTGATCGCCCTGACCATGGGCGGCACGGTCGCGTACTACACGTACACCACCTATCTGACCAAGTACCTGTCGAACTCGGCGGGCCTGTCCAAGGAGACCGCGACCCTCGTCTCCTTCACCGCGCTGATCGTCTTCGCCTGCCTCCAGCCATTGGCCGGCCGGCTCTCCGACCGGATCGGCCGCCGCCCGCTGCTGATCACCTTCGCCCTCGGTTCCACGTTCCTGACCGTGCCGATCATGACGATGCTGGGGCGTGCGGGCAGCTTCTGGCCGGCGCTGGGCCTGTCCCTGCTGGCCCTGGTCGTGGTCACCGGCTACACCTCGATCAACGCCTGCGTGAAGGCGGAACTGTTCCCGACGGGCGTCCGCGCCCTGGGCGTCGCCCTGCCGTACGCCATCGCCAACGCGCTCTTCGGCGGGACGGCGGAATACGTGGCGCTGTGGTTCAAGAACGCCGGTACCGAGTCCGGCTTCTACTGGTACGTGGCGGGCTGCGCGGCCGTGTCCCTTGTGGTCTACGTCACCATGCGGGAGACCCGGGACCTCGATCTGACGCGGATGAGGGCGCCCGAGTCGTCCACCGTGACGACCGCATCCTGAGACGGCGGTGAGCGTGGGGGCGGATTGTGCCAGACTGCCCCCGTGCTCTCGTTGGCCATGATTATTGGCAGCAGGCGCGCCGGTCCGCAGTGACCGCCACGTACGACCAGGTACGGGCGGCCATCGTCGTCCTCGACCCGCGCGCAGACCTCTCGCACCCGCGAGAGGTTTTTCGTTTTCCTGGCCCACCTTCAGCCGGGAGGGGAGCGCGAGGGACCATGGGGGGACGGTGGAGCCGGTCATTCCGGTAGACCGAGATTTAAAACAGGAGCCTTGAGACCATGACGGAAACCAGCGAACTCGACGATTCGTTCCACGTCTTCGACACGACGCTGCGCGACGGCGCGCAGCGGGAGGGCATCAACCTCACCGTCGCGGACAAGCTGGCCATCGCACGGCACCTGGACGACTTCGGCGTGGGCTTCATCGAGGGCGGCTGGCCCGGCGCCAATCCGCGGGACACCGAGTTCTTCGCCCGCGCCCAGCAGGAGATCGACTTCCGGCACGCCCAGCTCGTGGCCTTCGGCGCGACGCGCCGGGCCGGCGGCAAGGCGGCGGAGGACCCGCAGGTCAAGGCGCTGCTGGACTCCGGCGCGCAGGTGGTCACCCTGGTCGCGAAGTCCCACGACCGCCATGTCGAGCTGGCCCTGCGCACGACGCTCGACGAGAACCTGGAGATGATCCGCGACACGGTCTCCCATCTGCGGGCGCAGGGCCGCCGGGTCTTCGTCGACTGCGAACACTTCTTCGACGGCTACCGGGCCAACCCGGAGTACGCGAAGTCGGTGGTCCGTGCGGCGTCGGAGGCGGGCGCGGACGTGGTCATCCTCTGCGACACGAACGGCGGCATGCTGCCGGCGCAGGTGCAGGCCGTGGTGTCGACGGTCCTGGCGGACACGGGCGCCCGGCTCGGCATCCACGCGCAGGACGACACGGGGTGCGCGGTCGCGAACACCCTCGCGGCGGTGGACGCGGGCGCCACGCATGTGCAGTGCACGGCCAACGGGTACGGCGAGCGGGTGGGCAACGCGAACCTGTTCCCGGTGGTGGCCGCCCTGGAACTGAAGTACGGCAAGAGGGTGCTGCCCGAGGGCAGGCTGCGCGAGATGACGCGCATCTCGCACGCGATCGCCGAAGTCGTCAACCTCGCGCCGTCCACCCACCAGCCCTATGTGGGCGTATCCGCCTTCGCCCACAAGGCCGGTCTGCACGCGTCCGCGATCAAGGTGGACCCGGACCTGTACCAACACATCGACCCCGAGCTGGTCGGCAACACCATGCGGATGCTCGTCTCCGACATGGCGGGCCGCGCGTCGGTGGAGCTCAAGGGCAAGGAACTGGGTGTCGACCTGGGCGGCGACCGGGAGCTGGTCGGCCGCGTCGTGGAGCGCGTGAAGGAACGCGAACTCAGGGGCTACTCGTACGAGGCGGCGGACGCCTCGTTCGAGCTGCTGCTGCGCGAGGAGGTGGCCGGTCACCCGCTGCGCTACTTCCGCACCGAGTCCTGGCGGGCGATCGTCGAGGACCGCCCCGACGGGACCCACGCCAACGAGGCCACGGTCAAGCTCTGGGCGAAGAGCGAACGCATCGTCGCGACGGCGGAGGGCAACGGCCCGGTGAACGCCCTGGACCGCGCCCTGCGGGTCGCGCTGGAGAAGATCTATCCCCAGCTCGCGGTCCTCGACCTCGTCGACTACAAGGTCCGCATCCTGGAGGGCAAGCACGGCACGCACTCCACGACCCGCGTCCTCATCTCCACCTCGGACGGCAAGGGCGAGTGGTCCACGGTCGGCGTCGCGGAAAACGTGATCGCGGCGTCGTGGCAGGCGCTGGAGGACGCGTACGCCTACGGCCTGCTGCGGGCCGGAGTGGAACCGGCGGAGTAGCGGCCCCGTCAGCAGGAGTCCGCGGCGAGCCTCTCGAACTCGCCGCGGCTCATGGCGCGGTCGTCGGCCCAGACCTGGCCGGGGCGCAGCCGGTCGAGATCGGCCGGTCGGAACGTGACCGTGCCGGTGTGGTCGTAGTCGTACTCGGCCTTTCCGAAGGCGAGTTCGTCGGTATACGCCGGCACCAGCCGCTGTTGCCCGACCGCGTGGGTGCCCCAGGTTCGCGGGGGTGAGAAGAGCGGGAAGTCGGCGCCTGAACCGCGCCGCTCACCGGGAGCCTTCCAGCCGGAAAGGTTGCGGCCGAAGTCGTCCGTGGCGGGCGCGCCGGTGAGGCCGAGGCCCTGGATGAGGTCGTCGCCGCACGGTCGCAGCAGTGCCCGCGGCGCCCTCGAGGCGTCCAGATGACCGCGGCCAGGGGGCGCAGCTCGGCGCCGCACCCGCTCAGCAGGGCCATCGTTCCGAGCGCGCCCGCCACCGCCAGGATCGTCCGTCGCATGCGTGCCGCCCCCTCGGACCGTGGGGGTGGCACGCGCCGTCACCCCTGCGCTACTGCAGTCGCCACTTCTGGTTGGCCGCCCCGGTGCACGACCAGATCTGCGCCCGGGCGCCGTTCGCCGACGAGTTGTCCGTCACGTCGAGGCACTTGTTCGCCGCCGTATTGACCACATCACTCGTCGACGCGTTGTACGACCACTGTTGGGCTCCGGTCCCATTGCAGTCGTACAACTGCACCTTGGCGCCGTCCGCCGTCGAACCCCCGGACACGTCCAGGCACTTCCCGAGCGCCTGGATCGTCCCGTCGGCCTTCACCGTCCAGAGCTGGGCACTCGTCCCGTTGCAGTCGTACAGCTGCACCGCCGTCCCGTTCGCCGACGACCCGCCCGCCACGTCCAGGCACTTGCCCGCGAGGCCCACGAACGCCCCCGACCGGTCACCGCCGCCCGACTGCGTACCCGACCACGTGAACGTCGCCGACGTCTTCCCGGGCAGTGAGTAGGTCGCATGCTGCGTACCCCAGTTGATCGTCACCGTCCTCGCAGAGGACGAGTCGTTGTACGCGATCAGCGCCTTGGAGCCGTCCGGGTTGCGCCACGCCACGTTCGGCACTGCCGAGCTCGCCGTCGAAGCGATGCGCTGCGCGCCCGGCCGTACGAACTTCGTCAGGTGACCCATCGTGTAGTACTCGACGGTGTAGTCGACCGTCCCGCTCGCACCGTCCCCGTTGTGGACCGTGACCAGGCCCGTGCAGGTGCCGCAACCACCGTTGTGCGGCCCCATGTTCTGGTCGACCGCGAGCGACCACTTCGTCACCGACTTCGCCCAGTTGCGGGTGTAGTCGACGATGTTGAGCATGTCCTCGCGCTGCTGATCGGCGATCCAGGTGCCGCCCGAGTGCTCCGTGCCGAACGCATCGAGTTGCGGGTACTGGTTGTGGACGGTCGTCTGTTTCGTCACGTCACCGCCGTACCCGTGCCAGGCGATGCCCCCGAAGTTCGGGTGCGAACGGATCGCCGCGTCGTCCACCGTCTGCGCCGCGTAGGAGTCGTAGGTGTCCCAGTTCCAGTCGTGTGCCAGCACCTTCGTCGGCAGGCCCGCCGCCTGCAGCTTCGGCAGCAGCTCGTTCTTCGTGAAGTACGCGAGGCCGGACGCGTTCCAGCTCATCGACGGATAGCCCGAACAGCACGTCGGCTCGTTCTGGGCCGTGACGTACGAGACGGGGACGCCCTGGTTCCGGTACGCCTGGAGGTACTTGACGAAGTACGAGGCGTAGGCCCCGTAGTCCTCCGCCTTCAGCCAGCCCCCGTTGAGCTGCGCGCTGTCCTTCATCCAGGCGGGCGCCGTCCACGGCGAGGCCATCACGGTCAGCGAGGGGTTGAGCTGGAGCGCCTGCTTCGTCAGCGGCACCACGTCCGCCAGGTCGTGTGCGATCGAGAACTGCGACAGGTCGGGGTCCGTCTGTCCGGCCGGCACGTCGTCGTACGTGTAGCCGTAGCGCGCCAGGTCCGACGCGCCCATCGGATTGCGCAGGAACGACAGCCCGATCCCGTCCGTCGGCGAGAACAGTTTCCGCATCGTCGCGTCCCGCGTCGCCTGCGACAGCGCCCCGCTGCTGTTCATCAGCCAGGCCGCGGTGTCCGTGAAGGACGCGCCGCCCCCGGTGAAGGTCTGGTACCGGGTGTTCTCGTCGACCGTGATGTTCTCGCCCCCGCCGCCGGTGCCCGACTGGAAGGCGAACGGGGTCTGCGCCTGGAGTCCCCGTACGACATGGCGTCCGCCGGAGTCGTCGGTCGTGGTCAGCCAGGCCGTGATCTGCTCCCCGGCGGCATGCGCGGGAGCGGCGCCCGCGGCGCTCAGTCCGGCGGTGGTCAGCAGTCCGGCGAGGAGCACGCGAACCGCGCGCAGGGGTGTTCTCATGGTGCGCCGCCCTTTCGGGGGTGGGGGATGGGAGGCGTGCGAGGCGTGAGTAAATGACGGCGCCGGGGCCGCGTCAAGGGGGTGCGCGTTCAGTTTCCGAAGGAACAACGCCCCTGCTCCGGCGGCGACTTGAGTCTGTACCTGTTCTGACGTGAAGTCTTGACGGCTTCCCGGTGCGCCAGTTAACTCACGCCGTGATCTAAGTCGTAAGCTCACACTTGTGGACTACGAGAGCCAAGGGGAAGGTCCATGCGAAGAACCGCCCTGCTCGCCTCCGCCACCCTGCTCACCGCCCTGCTCCCGCTCACCGTGGTGGGGACCGCGTCCGGTGCCGAGGACCCGGCCCCCGTCCCGGTCGACCGTTTCGAGGGCGAGGTGCCCTTCGCGAACCAGCCCGCCGAAGGCATCTTCACCTGGGGCAGTGACGCCGACGACCCGCCCGCGCTGCAACTCGCCGACCGCACGGGCGCCCCCGAGGGCGCCAAGGTCCTCACGGGCACCTACGACATCAGCGGCTACGGCGGCTTCACCCACGACTTCGCCTCCGACAAGCCCGCCCACGACTGGTCCGCCCACAAGGGCATCCGCTTCTGGTGGGACGGCCAGGACAACGGCAGGAAGATCGCCTTCGAGATCAAGGACGGCGGCGCGAACGGCGAGGCCTCGGAGCTGTGGACCACCTCGTTCACCGACGACTTCGCCGGTTGGAAGCAGATCGAGATCCCCTTCACCGACTTCACATATCGCACGGACTACCAGCCCGTCGGCGGCATCGACCACGTGCTGGGCCTCACTCAGATGTGGGGGTACGCCGTCACGCTCCCCGTGGGCGTCAAGGGGCAGTTCGCCATGGACGACGTCGAGCTGTACGGCAGGGCGGACCAGTCCCTGCGGGCCTCCGTCACCACGGACTCCGCCGTCTACCCCGTCAGGGAGGGCGGCACGGCGGCAGTGAGGATCTCCGTCGCCACCACCGGCTCCGCCCCCATCGACGAGCCGGTCACCGTCGCCTACGAGACGACGGGCGGTAGGGCCGAGTCCGGCACGGACTACACACCCGTCAAGGGAACCCTCACCTTCCCGGCCGGGACGGCCTCCGGAACGACCCGCACGATCCAGGTCCCCACCCTCAAGGACAAGGCCGCCGAGCCCGCCGAGACGATCCCGCTCAAGCTGAGCGTCACCGGAGCCAAGGCCCCCGCCGAGACCCCGCAGGTCGTCGTCGACGCCCACGGACTGCCGTATCTGGACAGCAGGCTGCCGTTGAAGAAGCGCGTCGCGGACCTGGTCTCCCGTATGTCCCTGGAGGAGAAGGCGGGCCAGATGACCCAGGCCGAGCGGGCCGCCCTCACCTCGCAGGGCGACATCGCGACGTACGACCTGGGCTCGCTGCTGTCCGGCGGTGGCTCGACCCCGACGCCCAACACCCCCGAGGCGTGGGCGAAGATGATCGACTCCTTCCAGCTGAGGGCACAGGCAACCCGGTTCCAGATCCCGCTGATCTACGGCGTCGACGCGGTCCACGGCCACAACAACCTCGTCGGCTCGACGATCATGCCGCACAACATCGGCATCGGGGCGACGAGAGATCCGCAACTGGCCGAGAAGACCGGCGCGGTGACGGCCAGTGAGGTGCGGGCAACCGGCGTGCCCTGGGACTTCGCGCCCTGCCTGTGCGTCTCGCGCGACGAGCGATGGGGCCGCAGCTACGAGTCCTTCGGCGAGGACCCGGCCCTCGTCCAGTCCATGGAGACGATCATCCAGGGCCTCCAGGGTCGCGCGGACGGCCGGGACCTGAGCCGCGACGACAAGGTCCTCGCCACCGCCAAGCACTTCGTCGGCGACGGGGGCACCGAGTACGGTTCGTCCACCACCGGCTCGTACACCATCGACCAGGGCGTCACGAAGGTCACCCGGCAGCAGCTCGAGACCGTCCATCTGGCCCCGTTCCGGACGGCCGTCGACCGCGGCATCGGCTCGGTCATGCCGTCGTACTCGTCGCTCGACATCCTCGGGGACGGCCAGGGCCCGGTGAAGATGCACGCGCGGGCCGACATGATCAACGGAGCCCTGAAGGGCCGCATGGGCTTCGACGGCTTCGTCATCAGCGACTGGAACGCCATCGACCAGCTCCCCGGCGACTACGCGGCCCACGTCCGCACATCGGTCGACGCAGGCGTCGACATGATGATGGTGCCGTACACGTACAAGGACTTCCGCACGACGCTGATCGACGAGGTGAAGGCGGGCCGCATCAGCGAGAAGCGGATCGACGACGCCGTGTCGCGCATCCTCACGCAGAAGTTCAAACTGGGGCTCTTCGAGCACCCGTACGCCGACACGAGCGGCGCCGGGCAGATCGGCTCCGCCGCGCACCGGGCCGTGGCCCGGCAGGCGGCCGCCGAGTCCCAGGTGCTGCTCAAGAACGCGAACGGTGTCCTGCCGCTGAAGAAGAGCCAGAAGGTGTATGTCGCCGGATCCAACGCCGACGACCTCGGCAACCAGACCGGCGGCTGGACCGTCACCTGGCAGGGCGCGTCCGGTACCCACACCCAGGGCACGACGATCCTGCAGGCGATGCGCGGGGCCGGGGGAGACGTCACCTACTCCAAGGACGCCTCGGCACCGTTGACCGGCTACGACGTCGGCGTGGTCGTCGTCGGTGAGACCCCCTACGCCGAGGGTGTCGGGGACGTCGGCAACGGCCGCGACCTTCAGCTGTCCGCCGCCGACAAGGCCGCCGTGGACAAGGTGTGCGGGGCCATGAAGTGCGCGGTGCTGATCGTCTCCGGGCGTCCGCAGCTCGTCGGCGACCGGCTCGGCGCCGTCGACGCGCTCGTGGCCTCCTGGCTGCCCGGCACCGAGGGCGACGGCGTGGCGGACGTCCTCTACGGCAAGCGCCCGTTCACCGGCCGGCTCCCGGTCACCTGGCCGAGGTCCGAGGCTCAGCTGCCGATCAACGTCGGTGACGCCTCGTACGACCCGCAGTTCCCGTACGGCTGGGGGCTGACCACGCTCACCAAGGTCCCGGAGGGCGGCGCGGCGACCCTGAAGGCGCTCGGACTCGCGGCCGCCGCGGCCGAGAAGACGGGCTCCGACCGGGCGGGACGGGAGATCGTCAGCAAGGCGCGGCTGCTCGTGCAGCAGAGGGTGGGATCCGGGATCACGGCGGCCGTCTCCGGGCCGTTCGCGGACGCGGACCATCTGCTGCTGACGGGGAAGTACGCGGCGGCGGTGGCAAAGCTGACCCAGGCGTACCGGGCGGCGTGACGGCCCGGTGGCTCCCGGCGGGCGGTGCGGCACGGCACGCACCGCCCGCCGGGCACGTCCGGGTGTCGGTCGCCCCGGCTCGCGGCGCTCGCGGACCCGCCTCCGCGCGCACCGCACGGCACCGGCCGGGCGTCCGGTTCCGGGTGCCTTGGGGTAGCTTCGAAGTATGAAGGCCGTGCTGCTCCGAGGACTCGCCGTACCGCTGATGGCCCTGCTCATGGCGGCTCTGGCGGTCCTGTCCACCGGTGCTCCGCGCGCGTACGCGGCAACCGACGTCTCGGCCATCGCCGACTCGCTGCGCAAGGGGCCGGTCTACGTCGACCCGGCGGCCTCCGGGCAGCTGTCCACCACGGACGCCGACGCGCTCGCGAAGAAGATCGAGGACGCCGACAAGCCGGTCTTCATCGTGGTGCTGCCCGCCCACTACCCCACCGGTAGCCTCTTCTCCGACCTGCGCACGGCCACCGGCATCACCGGCCTGTACGCGATCCGCCTCGGCGACCGCTTCGACGCCCGGGCCGACTCCT
The DNA here is from genome assembly GCF_055561075.1 of Streptomyces sp. NPDC022910. Taxonomy (NCBI): domain Bacteria; kingdom Bacillati; phylum Actinomycetota; class Actinomycetes; order Kitasatosporales; family Streptomycetaceae; genus Streptomyces; species Streptomyces sp. NPDC022910. The sequence goes on along the minus strand of NZ_JBVHHL010000008.1, from coordinate 148,541 downwards.
CGGTGCTGCCCCGCACAGCCGTGCAGAACCTGGTCGGCAGCGTCCGGGGGGAGACCGTGAAAGCCCAGCTGAACGACTTCACCGACCGTGCCCTCGTCAACGTAGGCGGCCATGCCCCGTCGACCTGGGGCACCTCGGGCGGCAGCGGCGGGATCTCGTCCACCGCACTGATCACCGTCGGCGTGGTGCTCGTGGTCGGGGGCGCGGGCGCCTACGCGCTCGTACGGCGCAGCCGGCGTCGCCGCGAGGAGGACCAACGGGCGGCGCTGGAGAAGCTGCGCGTCGTGGTCGACGAGGACATCACCGCCTTCGGCGAGGAACTGGACCGTCTCGACTTCCACCCGGCGGAGCCGGGCGGGGACGACGCGATGCGCGCGGACTACGAGCGCGCGCTGGACGCGTACGAGGAGGCGAAGTCGTCCATGGCGGCGGCGGAGCGCCCGGAGGACGTGAAGGCCGTGACCCAGGCCCTGGCAGACGGCCGTTTCTCGCTGGCGGCCCTCGCCGCCCGCCGCGAGGGCCGGCCCCTGCCCGAGCGCAGGCCGCCGTGCTTCTTCGACCCCCGCCACGGCCCGTCCGTCGCCGACGCGACCTGGACGCCCCCGGGCGGCGCCCCGCGCGAGGTCCCCGTCTGCGCCGCGGACCGGGCCCGGCTGGCCGACGGCCGCGACCCCATGATCCGCGAGGTGGACACGGAGTACGGCCGCCGCCCGTACTGGGACGCGGGCCCCGCGTACGGCCCCTGGGCGGGCGGCTACTTCGGCGGCGGCCTCCTGCCGGGCCTGCTGGTCGGCACGCTGCTCGGCAGCATGATGGCCACCCCGTCGTACGGGGCCGACTACGGCGCGGACTACGGCGACTTCGGCGGTTACGGGGGCGGGGACCAGTCCGGCGCGGACTTCGACCCCGGGGACTTCGGCGGGGGCTTCGGTGACGGTGGCGGAGGGGACTTCGGCGGGGGCGGCGGCGACTTCGGCGGAGGGATCTGAACCGGCCGGTTCACAGGTCTTCGCGGGGGAACGTCCCTATCCGCGAGCCGCTCCATCAAGGCGCTCGCCAGCGCGAGCACCCCGCGTTCCGTCTCGCTGAGCGACGCGAGGGCGGCGGCCGGCCAGGCTCGGCCATGTCCCGCTCCAGTGCCCGGCGCCCCTCCTCCGTGAGCGTCAGCACGGACTGACGCCGGTCGACCGTGCCTGGTTCACGCGCGATAAGCCCCTCGGCCTCCAGTTCGGCGAAGACCCGCGTGAGCGACTGCGGCCGCTGCCGCTGGGCCGCCGCGATCTCGCCGGGCGTCGCGCGCCCCCAGCGCCGCAGATGTCCGAGCCCCCATTCGGTCCGGTCCCGCAGCCCCCAGCCGCAGAACGCGCGAGCGCCCGCCCTCCGGATACGCGGGAGTGGAGGGCGGGCTCGCTCAGGGCCGCGCGGGACGGGGGCGCGCGGTGGTGTCGTCAGGGGTCAGGCCTGCTTGATCGCCGAGATGTCGAAGACCAGCTTGATCTTGTCCGAGACCAGGACGCCACCCGTCTCCAGGGCCGCGTTCCAGGTCAGGCCCCACTCCGAGCGCAGGATCTCCGCCTTGCCCTCGAAGCCGACGCGCTCGTTGCCGAACGGGTCCTTGGCCACGCCGTTGAACTCGAGGTCGATGGTGAGCGGCTTGGTCGTACCCATGATCGCCAGATCGCCGGTGATCCGGTAGTCGTCGCCGCCCAGGGACTCCGCCTTGGTGGAGCGGAAGGTCATCGTCGGGTGCTCGTCGATCCTGAAGAAGTCGGAGCTCTTGAGGTGGCCGTCGCGGTCGGCCGAGCCCGTCTCGACGCTGTCCATCTTGACGTCGATCGAGGCCGTGGACTTCGACGGGTCCGAGCCGTCCAGGTGCAGCGTGCCCTCGAAGTCCTGGAAACCGCCCTTGACGTTCGTGACCATGGCGTGGCGTGCCACGAAGCCGATCGTGCTGTGGGACGGGTCCACCGTGTAGTCGCCGGTCAGCGCGGCGAGGTCGGGGTTCACCGCCGCGGCCGGGGTGGTGTCGGTGTCGGTGCTCTTGCGGCCGAAGATGCCCATGATGTGCTCCTTGGGGGACGGTTCGCGACCTCGGGCGAGGCCGCGACGCTGAAGCTGTTTAATCTTCAACGACGTTAACGAGACCGACCGTAGACCTATTCCATTCAAGTTTCAACATCATTCAGGTGTGTTGCGGACGTCACTCCGCCGGGCGGTCCGCGTGCCCGCCCCGCGGTCGATGGCGGCGATCTTCCTGCGGGCCGGTACGGTGGACCGGCCGACCGTGTCCGGGACCGCCGTTCGAGGCTCCGTGTCACCCCGGAGATGGCATGTGCGACCCGCCGATGTGAGGTCGCTCTCGCCTGACCGCTTTGTGAGACCTCCACAACGCCCAGGCCCTCTGAGCAGTCAGATGGGCTGCATGCGGCCCCGATTCTGTTCAGTGGTACCAGGAAAACGGGCCGGAGACTGTACGGAGTCGACGGGCCGCTTTAGTGGGTGGACTTCGTAAGGTCGCTACATGACCGTTTTGGACGAGGCCGTAGATTCCGGGAGCGAGCCCACGGACGCGCGCGGGCGGGTCGCCGAGCTGCACGAGATCCGAGCGCAGGCGCTGGCCGGCCCCAGCGAGAAGGCGACCGAGGCGCAGCACGCCAAGGGCAAGCTGACCGCCCGGGAGCGCATCGAGCTGCTCCTGGACCCGGGCTCCTTCCAGGAGGTCGAGCAGCTGCGCCGGCACCGGGCGACCGGGTTCGGCCTCGAGGCCAAGAAGCCGTACACCGACGGTGTGATCACCGGCTGGGGCACGGTGGAGGGTCGTACGGTCTTCGTCTACGCCCACGACTTCCGCATCTTCGGCGGCGCACTGGGCGAGGCCCACGCCACGAAGATCCACAAGATCATGGACATGGCCATCGCGGCGGGTGCGCCACTGGTCTCCCTGAACGACGGCGCCGGGGCCCGCATCCAGGAGGGCGTGAGCGCGCTCGCGGGTTACGGCGGCATCTTCCAGCGCAACACGAAGGCGTCCGGCGTCATCCCGCAGATCAGCGTGATGCTGGGTCCGTGCGCCGGCGGCGCGGCGTACAGCCCCGCCCTCACGGACTTCGTCTTCATGGTCCGAGAGACCTCCCAGATGTTCATCACCGGCCCCGACGTGGTCAAGGCCGTGACCGGCGAGGAGATCACCCAGAACGGCCTGGGCGGCGCCGACGTGCACGCCGAGACCTCCGGTGTCTGCCACTTCGCGTACGACGACGAGGAGACGTGCATCGCCGAGGTGCGCTATCTCCTGTCGCTGCTGCCGCAGAACAACCGGGAGAACCCGCCGCGGGTCGAGTCGACGGACGCGGTGGACCGCCGCGGCGACGTCCTGCTGGACCTTGTCCCGGCCGACGGCAACCGGCCGTACGACATGGCCAAGGTCATCGAGGAGATCGTCGACGACGGCGAGTACCTGGAGGTCCACGAGCGCTGGGCGCGCAACATCATCTGCACGCTGGCCCGTCTGGACGGCCAGGTGGTGGGCATCATCGCCAACCAGCCGCAGACCCTCGCCGGGGTCCTGGACATCGAGGCGTCGGAAAAAGCTGCGCGCTTTGTCCAGATGTGTGACGCTTTTAACATCCCGTTGGTGACGCTCCTGGACGTCCCCGGCTTCCTCCCAGGTGTCGACCAGGAGCACGGCGGGATCATCCGCCATGGAGCGAAGCTGCTCTACGCGTACTGCAACGCGACCGTGCCGCGGATCTCGCTGATCCTGCGCAAGGCGTACGGAGGTGCGTACATCGTGATGGACAGCCAGTCCATCGGGGCGGACCTCACCTACGCCTGGCCGACGAACGAGATCGCCGTGATGGGCGCGGAAGGTGCGGCCAACGTCATCTTCCGCCGTCAGATCGCGGACGCGGAAGACCCGGAGGCCATGCGGGCGCGGATGGTCAAGGAGTACAAGTCCGAGCTGATGCACCCGTACTACGCGGCCGAGCGAGGCCTGGTGGACGACGTCGTCGACCCCGCGGAGACCCGTGAGGTCCTGATCAAGTCGCTGGCGATGCTGCAGTCCAAGCACGCGGACCTGCCCTCGCGCAAGCACGGCAACCCCCCGCAGTAACCGAGCGGACCCAACGCGGCAATCCCGCGGACCTCTCTCTCACGGAGACTGACAGCATGAACACCCCTGACATCCGCGTCGAAAAGGGCCACGCCGAGCCCGAGGAAGTGGCCGCCATCACGGCCATCCTGCTGGCCCGTGCGGCGGCCCAGTCGCCCACCACGACCCCGGCCCACCGTGGCCGCGCCAAAGCGGGCTGGCGCCGCCTGGAGCGCGAGCCCGGCTTCCGGGCACCGCACAGCTGGCACGGCTAGGCTGCCTCGCTCAGTCACCCTGAAGGGCTCCTCTGCTGGGAGGGGCCCTTCTCGGTGTGCAGGCACGGGGCGGTTCCGGCCGGTTCGGCACCGCCGGACACCGCCGTCGGGGTTCGAGCTGCCGCAGCGGACAGACACCAAGGGCCCCCTCCACACGGAGGGGGCCCTTGGTGCGCGTACGGCCGACGCTAGCGAAGCCGGGCCATGAGCGCGTGCTCCACCAGGGTGATCAGCGCGCTCTTGGCGTCCGCGCGGTGGCGGGCGTCGGTCGTGATGATCGGGGTGTCGGGCCCGATCTGGAGCGCCTCGCGGACCTCGTCCGGGTTGTACGGCTGGTGCCCGTCGAAGCCGTTGAGGGCGATGACGAAAGGCAGGCCCGAGTTCTCGAAGTAGTCGACCGCCGGGAAGCAGTCGGCCAGGCGCCGGGTGTCGACCAGGACGATCGCGCCGATGGCGCCGCGGACCAGGTCGTCCCACATGAACCAGAAGCGGTCCTGGCCCGGCGTACCGAAGAGGTACAGGATCAGGTCCTGGTCCAGGGTGATGCGGCCGAAGTCCATGGCCACCGTGGTGGTGGTCTTGTCTCCGGTGTGGGTGAGGTCGTCGATGCCTGCCGAAGCGGACGTCATGACGGCCTCTGTGCGCAGCGGGTTGATCTCCGAGACGGCGCCGACGAACGTGGTCTTGCCCACGCCGAAGCCGCCCGCCACCACGATCTTCGCGGAGGTGGTGGAGCGGGAAGGACCGCCGCTAGAGCTTGCGAAGTCCACTGAGCACCCTTTCGAGCAGTGTCACGTCTGGCTGGCCGCCGGCGTTCTCGTCGCCGCCGGGCTGATGGATGGCGACCAGGCCCGCCTCCGCCAAGTCGGCGACGAGGATCCTGGCCACGCCGAGAGGGATCGTCAGGAGCGCCGAGATCTCGGCCACCGACTTGATTTCCCGGCAGAGGTTGCAGATCCGCTGATGCTCGGGCAACTGGCCCTGCATCTGGTGCGGAGATGCTGTGGTGTGCACCAGCGCCTCGATGGCGAGCTGGTAGCGCGGCCGCGTGCGGCCGCCCGTCATGGCGTACGGACGCACCAGGGGGTTGTTCGACGACCCCGCCGGCGCCGGTTCGGGTGCGCGGCGCTGCGGCTGCACGGGCTGGATGCGGGGCGCCGGCGGCTGGTCGTACGGCGACGGACCAGGACCCTGCGGGCCCTGGGGCGCGTACGGCTGACGCCGCGGGCTCGGTGCGGAGGGGAAGTTGTACCGGTTCTGCTCACCCTGGCCCGGACCCTGGCCAGGGCCGTAGGACCAGTTGCCCGAGGACGAACCGCCTGGGGGTGTTGCCACTTTCTCTCCTCCTCCGACTGCGCCGAGCACCCATCCTGTGGAAGCCGCGTCCCGAAACCTTACGGCCACGGGACGCCAATACGCACTGTCCGTCTGTTAGTTGAGAAGGCTCCCCTGGAGCTCCGCGCGAAGGTCCGGCGTCAGGACCGTTCCGGCACGGTCGACAAGAAGCGCCATCTCGTACCCAATGAGGCCGATGTCCGCTTCCGGATGCGCGAGAACCGCGAGCGACGAACCGTCGGAGATGGACATGATGAAGAGGAATCCCCGCTCCATCTCCACAACCGTCTGGTTCACACTGCCGCCCTCGAAGATGCGGGAGGCACCCGCGGTCAGCGAGGTCAGACCGGAGGCGACGGCCGCCAACTGGTCGGCGCGGTCGCGCGGAAAGCCTTCGGACATCGCCAGAAGGAGTCCGTCGGCGGAGACCACCACGGTGTGGGACACCCCGGGGGTGTTGTCCACGAAGTTGGTGATCAACCAGTTCAGGTTCTGTGCCGCCTGGCTCATCGGGCTCACACTAACGCTCCTGGTTGTAGGTGCTGTCAGGACCGAAGCCCTGGCCGTTCGTTTCACTGCCTGCGTTGCGTCCCCGCTGGACGCCTCGACGCAGGTTGCTCAACCTGCCCCGCACGTCTTCGGGGGCCCGGGAGACCTGTGGGCCTCCCTGCGGGGTCGTCTCCGCGGCGCCCTCCATGAGGTTCGCCTTGGGTACCCGCCGAGGCAGGCCGGAAGAGGTGACCCCGCCCGCCTTGGGTTTCCGGAGCTGGGATGCCTGCTGCCACCGCTGGTCGTTCGCGGAGCGCCAGTCCCCGCCCGATTCCGTGGACGCCGGCGGATCCTGCGTCACGTGCTGCGGCCGACCGGCTCCGCCGCTCGGGGCGGAGCCACGGCGGGGCAGTCCGGCGTCGGTCAGATCGTGGGCGGCGGAGGGGGCCGGTCCCGGACGGTCGAAGCCTACGCGGTCCCGCTCACTCACGTCAGCGGCCTGCACGGATTCCGTTTCCGGAGCGTAACCGGCGCCGTAGGAGTTCTGGTATTCGTCCCGCCTCGGCCAGTCGTCCTGGTAGGACGACTCCTCGAAGGTGGAGAACGTTTCCGAGGGGGCGGCCTGGACACCCGCACGGTTCTCCTGGACCGGCTCCGCATACGCGGGCTCCGGGTAACCGCCGCCGGACGGGAAGCCGTCACCCTGCGGCAGGCCGCCGCCCGGCGAGAAGTACGTCTCGTCGTACGCGGGCTGCTGCGGCTCCTCGTACGCCGCCTGCTGGTCGTACGCCGCCTGCTGCTCGTCGTACGGATGCTGCCCATTGCCGTAGGCGGGCCGCTGCACCTCGAATCCGTCCTGGTACGGAGCGGACTCCTGGCCTTCCTGCGGGCGGCTGTGGCCCTGTGCCTGGGCCTCCAGGGCCGCACGGCGCTCCTCACGCATCAGCGAGCGGCCGACGGGGTCCAGGTCCCGGATGTCGTCCGGGACCTCCGTGTAGCGGCTGTCGTCGAAGCCCAGCTCCGCCGCCGTCCGCATCGGCAGGGCGTCGAAGCTCTCGCCCTGGAAGGACTGCTGCTGCGGGATGATCTGCGAGACGGTGAACTCGTCGCGCTCCAGCGGCTGCTCGCCGCCACCGCCGTGGGTGATGGCGTCGGGGAGCATCACCAGCGAGGTGGTGCCGGCCTGCTCGCCGGAGGGGCGCAGCTGGACGCGGATGCCGTGCCGGTCGGACAGCCGGCCGACCACGAACAGACCCATGCGCTGCGAGATCGCGACGTCCACGGTCGGCGGGTTGGCCAGCTTGTGGTTGATGTCCGCGAAGTCCTCGGCCGTCAGGCCGATGCCCTTGTCGTGGATCTCGATCATGATCCGGCCGTCGGGCAGCCGTGTGGCGGTGACCCGCACCTTGGTCTGCGGGGAGGAGAACGTCGTGGCGTTCTCCAGCAGCTCGGCGAGCAGGTGGACGAGGTCGGTCACGGCGCGGCCGTGGATCTCGGCCTCCGGGACACCGGAGAGCTCGATGCGCTCGTACTGCTCCACCTCGGAGGAGGCGGCGCGCAGCACGTCGACCAGGGGGACCGGCTGATCCCAGCGGCGGCCGGGCTCCTCGCCGGCGAGGACCAGGAGGTTCTCGCCGTTGCGGCGCATACGGGTCGCGAGGTGGTCCAGCCTGAAGAGGTTCTCCAGCTGGTCCGGGTCGGCCTCGTTGTTCTCCAGGTCGGTGATGAGGGTCAGCTGGCCCTCGATCAGCGACTGGTTGCGACGGGAGAGGTTGGTGAAGATCGCGTTGATGTTGCCCCGCAGCAGGGCCTGTTCGGCGGCGAGCCGGACGGCCTCGCGGTGGACCTGGTCGAAGGCGCGGGCGACCTCGCCGATCTCGTCCGTGGAGGAGATCGGGATGGGCGCGACACGGGTGTCGACGCGGCCCGGGTCGGTGCGCGAGAGCTGGTCGACCAGCATCGGCAGACGCTGCTCGGCGACGCCGAAGGCGGCGTTGCGCAGCTGGCGCATCGAGCGGCTCATCTGGCGCGCCATGAGGCCGGCGATGATGAACGCGGCGAGCAGGGCGACGATGACGATGCCACCGGTGATGAACGCGGAGGTCTTGGCGTTGTCGGCGATGATCGAGGCGTCCGACACGGCCTTGTCGGCGAGGTCCGACTCGATCTGGCGGTAGGCGTTGTACTTGAGGGTGTTGACCGCCCACCAGTTCGTCGGTGTGATGCCCTGCTGGGCGAGCCCGGTGAGGGCCGTCTGGTCGGTGGAGGGCAGAGTGGCGAGGGCCGACACCATCGTGGTGGGGTCCGACGGCGGCGGCACGTACGTCTTGCCCTCGGCCTTCGCCTTGGCGGCGGCCTGCTGGGCCAGCGCCGTGCCGTCCGTCTGCAGCTTCTTCTTGGCCGCGTCCAGCTTCCTGGCGTCCGCCGCGGTACCACCGCCGATGTACTCCTCGACGGCGATGCCCTCGAGGTAGGCGTACGAGGAGAGGGCGACGCGCTGCTTGGCCAGGCTGGTGCCGTCGGGGCCGGGCTGGATCAGCATGTGCATGCCGATCGAGCGCTCCAGGGAGAGCGCGGCCTTGGTCAGCGAGATGGCGTAGACGGTGCGGCCGTAGCTGGTGATGTTGCCGGTGCCGAGGCCGAGCTCGTTGGCGAACTCCATCAGCGGGTGCGCGACCTGGACATAGCCCTCTTCGGTCCGCACGCCGGAGAGCTTGGAGGTGTACGCGGCCTGACGCAGGGCCGTCAGTTTGGTCTCCGCCTTGCGGAAGATGCTGAGGCGGCGTTCCAGGCCCGCCTTGTGCGGCATGTTCTGCGCGGCCTGGTCGAAGGCGTCCGCGGCCTTGTCGGTGGCGGCCTGGACCTGGACGACGGTCGGGTTCTTCTGGCCGCCGCTGTTGGGGGTCAGCAGGGGGGCCGCGGACGCGTCGCGCTCCTGGTACAGCGCGTCCGCATAGCTCAGCGACGCCTGCACGAGACGGGCGGTGTTCTCCGCGTCCTGGGCCTGCTGCCAGGTGTCGATCGAGCTCTTCACCTGGAAGCCGCCCATGACGAGGCCGACCAGCACGGGTATGAGCAGGATCGCGTTCAGCCTGGTCGGCACGCGCCAGTTGCGCGGCGAGATGCGACTGCCGCTGGGTGGGAGAGCCGACGGCTCCGGGCCGGACACTTGTGCGGGTGCCGCTCCGCGCGGCGGCGGGGTGAAGTTGCCCCGCGCCGACGGCTCGGGACCGTTCTTGCTTCGCCTCACTCGACCAACAACCTCTCGGCGACGGCACCTACGTCGTGCCGCGGTGTCTCCAGAGCCCTGTCTCCGACCTGTACGTCTTTGACTATTGGGCAGTTCAGGCATTCCAGCACGTCAGGCTGCGCGATTCCAAACACTCGGAAGCGAGCATTCCACTGACTGAAAGCCCCTGATAAAACGGTCATAAAGAGCGAGCCCCGCCAAAAGGCGGGGCTTTTGTGAACGCAGCGACACCGACCGACCGCGACGCGTGGCCGTACCACCGGATATCTCTGTCGAAACGTTATGAACACAGGGGCCGACCGTGTCAAACCCCACAGTCGGCTCCTGCACATCTACGACAACTGCCGTATGGCGCTGACGACTTGCCCTACCGCAGGCGTGCCATGAGCGCATGTTCGACCAGGGTGATCAGCGCGCTCTTGGCGTCCGCGCGGTGGCGGGCGTCGGTCGTGATGATCGGGGTGTCGGGCCCGATCTGCAGCGCCTCGCGGACCTCGTCGGGTGCGTAGGGCTGGTGTCCGTCGAAGCCGTTGAGGGCGATGACGAAAGGCAGGCCCGAGTTCTCGAAGTAGTCGACCGCCGGGAAGCAGTCGGCCAGGCGCCGGGTGTCGACCAGGACGATCGCGCCGATGGCGCCGCGGACCAGGTCGTCCCACATGAACCAGAAGCGGTCCTGGCCCGGCGTACCGAAGAGGTACAGGATCAGGTCCTGGTCCAGGGTGATGCGGCCGAAGTCCATGGCCACCGTGGTGGTGGTCTTGTCTCCGGTGTGGGTGAGGTCGTCGATGCCCGCGGACGCGGACGTCATGACGGCCTCTGTGCGCAGCGGGTTGATCTCCGAGACGGCGCCGACGAACGTGGTCTTGCCCACGCCGAAGCCGCCCGCCACCACGATCTTCGCGGAGGTGGTCGCCCGCCCTCCGTCAGAGCTTGCGAAGTCCACTGAGCACCCTTTCGAGCAGTGTCACGTCAGGCGCGCCGCCGTTGTTCTCGTCGCCACCAGGCTGGTGGATCGCGACGAGTCCGGCCTCCGCGAGGTCCGCGACGAGGATCCGTGCGACACCGAGCGGCATGGCCAGCAGCGCCGACACCTCGGCCACCGACTTCACCTCACGGCACAGGTGGCAGATCCGCTGGTGCTCCGGCAGCAGTCCCATCAGCTGTGCCGGGTCGGCCGTCGTGCTGATCAGCGCCTCTATCGCGAGCTGATAGCGCGGCCGGGTCCGGCCGCCCGTCATGGCGTACGGACGGACCAGCGGCTGGTCGCCTTCGTCCCCGTACGGCTCAGCGTACGGATCATGAGAGGCGGTGGGCGGGGTCATGAATCCTCCGGGCGGGACAGCAGGTCGGTCAGTCGTGCCGTCTGACGGGGCCGGTGGGGGGATTGTGGCGGCCGGACGGTGATTTGGTGAGGCGGGTGGTGCCGGGGCCGATCAGTGGAGCAGACTGCCCTGGAGTTCGGCGCGCAGGTCGGGTGTGAGCACCGCACCCGCGCGGTCTACCAGGAGTGCCATCTCGTAGCCGACGAGGCCGATGTCGCACTCGGGGTGGGCGAGCACGGCGAGCGACGAACCGTCCGAGATGGACATGAGGAAGAGAAAGCCGCGTTCCATCTCGACGACCGTCTGCGCCACGGTGCCGCCCTCGAAGATCCGGGAGGCCCCGGCGGTCAGCGAGGTGAGTCCGGAGGCCACGGCCGCGAGTTGGTCCGCGCGGTCGCGCGGGAAGCCTTCCGACAGCGCCAGAAGGAGTCCGTCGGCGGACACGACGACGGTGTGGGACACCCCGGGGGTGTTGTCCACGAAGTTGGTGATCAACCAGTTGAGGTTCTGTGCCGCCTGGCTCATCGGGCTCAACTAACGCTCCTGCTGGTGAGTGGGGCTGGGGAAGCTGCCGGTCTGGCCGGTACCGGCCTGGCGACCCTGGGCGATGCCCCGTCGGAGATTGGTCAGCCGGCCGCGTACTTCATCGGGCGCACGCGAGACCTGCGGACCGGTGTGGTGCTGTTGTTGCTGGGCCGTGCCCGGCACGAGGTTCGCGCGCGGGACCCGGCGCGGCAGGCCGGAAGTGGTGACGCCGCCGGCGGCGGGCTGCCGGACGCGCTCGGCCTGTCGGACGAGGTCGTCGTTCGGCGAGGTGCGCCAGGCCGCGGTGGCGGCCGGACGCGGGGTTGCCGTGGGGGTCTGCTGCTGCGGGGCCATCGGAGAGGAGTCGTTGCTCTGCTGCCGGTCGCCGCCGCGGAACCAGTTGGTCTCGAGCGTGTCGTAGAGCGGTGTACGCCCGTCCCCGGGGCCCGACGCCGGCGGCAGGGCCTCGGGCTCCTGGCGACGCGGAGGCTGCTGGTGCGGATGCTGCGGGGCCGACGGCCGGGAAACCCCGTAGCCGTTGGGGCCGGCCTGCGGCCGCTCGAACTGGCCGGTGGAGGACGGATCCTGGCGGTTTCCGTAGCCGGGGGCGGCGAACTGGCCCGTGCCGGAGGCGTCGTAGCCCTGGGCGGGGAACTGGCCGGTGGGGGCCGGGCCTTGGGCGCGGCCGGGCGCCGGGAACTGGCCCGTCGCACCGCCCGGGTTCGTGCTGCCGAAGACGTCCTGGCGGACGTACTGCCCGCCGTTGTTCGGCATACCCGCCCCGGGACGCGGGGCGTTGAAGTCCGGCCGCGGGAACTCGGAAGTGGAACCCTGGCGCTCGTCGACGCGCGGGAACTCGGAGGTGGAACCGGGTCCCTGGCGGTCGTCGATGCGGGGCATGGGCGAGGTGGAGGACAGGGGGTCCGGCTCCTCGTGGCCGCGCGGGGCGTCCAGCGAGGCGCGCGGAACCGACGGCTGCGCGTTCTCGTCGCTCCAGCTCGGGGTGCGCTGCTGGCTGCCACCGGGCAGCTCGGCTCGCGGACCACCGCGACCGGGCAGCTGCGGACGGCGGCGTCCACCGCGCTCCTTGGGCTGCTTCTGCTGTGGCTGCTGCGGCTGCTGTGGTGCGGTCGCAGCGGCGCCGTCGCCGAAGCCGGCCGGTCGCATGCCGGAGCCGCCGTCACCGAATCCGCCCTGGTGGGCTCCCGAGTCCTGGAAGGCCTGGGCCCCCTGCAGTCCGTGCGGGTCGCCCTGTCCGAAGGCGCCGGCACCCGCGCCCGCCGGGGCCGGCCGGCCCTGCTGCGGAGAGGCCGGGCCCTGCGGTCCGCCCGGGCGTCCGCCGGGAATGCTGCCGGGCAGCGCGGCGCGCGGGGCCTGTCCGGCGCCCACCTGTCCGCGCTGCGGTGCGGCGCCGAGTCCCGGGCCGCCGGGCGTGCCCGTACCGAAGGAGGATCCGCTCTGCTGGGCCTGGCGACGGGCCGCGGCCGCACCGGCGGCGGCCTGCGCGGCGGCGGGGCCACCGGGCTGCTGGGCGCCCTGGCCCGGCTTGCCCGGAGCGGGCTTCTTGCCGCCCTGGGCGACGTCGACGGGGAGCATGACCAGTGCGGTCGTACCACCGGAGTCGGACGGGCGGAGCTGGATGCGGATGCCGTGGCGCTGCGAGAGGCGGCCGACCACGAAGAGGCCCATGCGGCGGGACACGGAGACGTCCACCGTGGGCGGCGAGGCGAGCCGCTCGTTGATCTGGGCGAGGTCCTCGGGGGACAGACCGATTCCCGTGTCGTGGATCTCGATCAGCACGCGGCCGTCGGGCAGCGCGTGACCGGTGACCTTGACCTTGGTCTGCGGCGAGGAGAAGGAGGTGGCGTTCTCCAGCAGCTCGGCGAGCAGGTGCACGAGGTCGTTGACGACGCGGCCTGCGACCTCGGTGGCCGGGACGGCGGCCAGCTCGATGCGCTCGTACTGCTCCACCTCGGACGCGGCGGCCCGGAGGACGTCGACCAGCGGGACCGGGCGGGTCCAGCGACGGCCGGGCTCCTCACCGGCGAGGACGAGGAGGTTCTCACCGTTACGGCGCATACGCGTCGCGAGGTGGTCGAGCTTGAACAGCGAGGACAGCTGGTCCGGATCCGCCTCGCGGGACTCCAGTTCGGAGATCAGCGACAGCTGGCGCTGGATCAGGCCCTGGGAGCGGCGCGAGAGGTTGGTGAACATCGCGTTGACGTTGCCCCGCAGCAGGGCCTGCTCGGCGGCGAGGCGGACCGCCTCGCGGTGCACGTCGTCGAAGGCCGCGGCCACCTGGCCGATCTCGTCCCGGGAGTGCACACCGACCGATTCCACGGACGTGTCGACGTCCTGCGGGTCGGACTCGGAGAGCTGCTTGACCAGCTCGGGCAGACGGTCCTGGGCGACCTTGGTCGCGGTCTCCTGCAGGCGGCGCAGCGAGCGGATCATGGACCGGGCCACGACGAAGGCGCCGACGAGGGAGACGCCGAGGACGAGGAGGATCAGCGCACCGGAGATGATCGCCTCGCGCTCCGAGGCGCTCTTCAGCTCGCGGGCCTTCTGCTCCATCTGCTCGAGGAGCGTGCCCTCGATCTTGCTCATCTGCTCGATCTTTGCCGAGTCGTCGTCGACCCAGTCTTTGTACGAGCGCTTGTCCTGGTTCTTCATGCCGGACGAGCTCTTGAGGACACGACTGGCGTAGGTGTCGGCGGCCTCGATCGTCGGGCTGCCCTGGTCGATCGGCTTCGTCAGGTTCTCGGCGCCGTCGCCGTAGATGCTGCGGAAGCTGTCGAGCTCGGAGTCCTGGCTCTCCAGCGCCGAGAGGGCGTACTGGCGGTCGTTCTCGGAGAGGTTGCCGAACGCGTTTTTGTTGGTCACCGGCAGGGCCGCGGCGATGACCGCGCGCTGCACGGACGCGTACTCCTTGGCGGTGGAGAAGGCCGCCAGGGCGCGGGTGCGCTGGATCATCTCCGGGTTGCTGGTCGCCTCCGCCATGTCCTGGGAGAGGCTGAGCAGCTGGGTGATCAGGCGGTGGTACGCCTCGACGGTCTGCGTGGAGTTCTTGGGGTCCTTGAAGGCGGCGGCCCGGATGGAGCTGAGGTTGTTCAGCTCGCTCGCGATACCGACGACACTGTCACGGACACCGGAGAGCCGGCCGCTGTCGGAGGCGTCGCCGATCTCCTGGGTGCCCTCCAGGAAGGAGGAGCGGGCGCGGTTCGTCTTGTCGCGGACACCCTTGACCGTGAAGTCGTCGCTCGCCGACGCGCCGTGGGCGAGCGGGCCGGCGGACTGGTCGCGCTCCTCCTGGAGCGCCTCGGCCAGTTGCGTCGCCTGCTTGGTCATGTCGGTCAGCAGCTTCATGTTGTCGAGCTGCTGGATCTGGTCCATGTTGTCGCTGATGCGCAGGGCACCGAGCGACGTGGCCGCGACCACGGGGAGCGCCAGCAGCGACACCAGACGCGTGGAGATGCGCCAGTTGCGCAGGGCGATGCGCGAGCCCGCGTCGATCGGGGGAGTGGTCTTGGGTGGGGCGGGCGGTATGGGGGCCGCGGCCGCGCCGGTACGCCCAGATCGCTCGGGGCCGCCGCCGGACGGTGCCGGTCCCGGGTTCTGGGCGTGCTGGGGCGCGGAACCACGGTCGGTCCCGCCGTGCGGCTCCGGCTCCGCCGAAGCGCTGCCATCCCTCTTGAAACGTCCCTGCACTAGCGTCGCAACCTCTGGACCAGGCGCCCCTCCGCGCGAGCGGCGGGACGGTGTCGGCGTTGTGAGAGGCGCCCTGAATACGCCCCCCTGGTGGTCGTGAGTGACCGGCGCTGGCTCCCCCTTCCCGCCGCTGCTCGGCGCTGCGTTGCGCCCCTGCGCGCCGGTGCGATCCCGCGGCGGTCCGTGGAATTCCAGCACAGTGCCGGATCTCCAACAAGGCCAACGGGCGAGCCGGTGACCACCGTGACACCTTGTGAGGGAAGCGTCACGAGGCGTAGAAAATTATCCAGTACATAACGGACCTAAGCCCGCGAACCACTGATTCGCGCAGGGTGTCCCAGTCGCCATGATCAGGAGCGGAATGAGGGCTTCAATGAAGCAATGTCCGATTCGCCAGGGTGCAGGCCCGATGGGAATTGCCCCTTTTGGTGGCCGCTCAGTGAGCAAACTCACATGAGGATCATGCCCTCTTCGTGGCTTCCGGAGGGAATTGCATGTTTAGCCTGGCGCTTTACAGGGATGGCGAATCCGACAACCCGCGCCCCGGCGACGGTCCTTGAGGCCCGCCCGGCGCCCACAACGACAAGGTCGACTACAACAGTGAAGACCACGATGATGTTCCGCACCATAGCCAACCCGCAGCGCACGACGCTGGCGCACCTCGCCGACGCCGACGAACTGCAGGCCCCGGCGACGCCGGAACACTCCGTCGACCTTCCCACCCAGACCGCCAATCCCAAGCGCACCGTTCTCATGGAGGTCCCGGCCCAGGCCTCCGCCGCGGAGTAGTACGCGTCGCGGGCGCCGCTCGCTCAACGCGAGTCCGCAGGAAGAGAGCGTGATTGCGTACACCCCGGTGGCTCCCGCCGTAAAGCGTGAGGTGCCCGCCCCCTGCCGCGTTAGCCTGGAGCGTCAGACTCCAGCCAGCTCAGTGAGGGGCGCAAGGATCCCGTGCGCATCGCCAGATTCTCCATCGACGGGAACGTCGCCTTCGGCGCGGTCGAGGGCGACAGGCCGGACGAACTCGTCCTCGACATCATCAAGGGCATCCCGTTCGCGGACTTCGAGCTCTCCGGTACGAAGGTGCCGCTGAGCAAGGTCAGGCTGCTGCCGCCGGTGCTCCCCAACAAGGTCGTGGCCTTCGGTCGCAACTACGCGGAGCACGCCAGGGAGCTGGGCAACGAGGTGCCCGAGGCTCCCTTCGCCTTCTTCAAGCCGTCCACCTCGGTGATCGGCCCCGGCGACGAGATCGCGTACCCCTCCTTCTCCCAGGAACTGCACCACGAGGCGGAGCTGGCCGTGGTGATCGGCCGCCTGTGCCGAGAGGTCCCGCGCGAGCGCGTCAAGGACGTGATCCTCGGCTACACGTGCGCCAACGACGTGACCGCCCGCGACGTCCAGCGGCGCGAGAAGCAATGGGCCCGGGCCAAGGGCTTCGACACCTCCTGCCCCCTCGGCCCCTGGGTGGAGACCGACCTCGATCCGAGCGACCTCACCATCCAGCTCACGGTCAACGGGCAGCAGCGCCAGCTCGGCCGGACGAGCGAGATGATCCACTCGATCGAGGATCTGATCGTGAACATCTCCGAGGCCATGACGCTGCTCCCCGGCGACGTGATCCTCACGGGCACCCCCGCCGGGGTCGGCCCCCTCAACGTCGGCGACGAGGTCGCCGTCACCATCGAAGGCATCGGCACTCTCACCAACAAGGTGATCAAGCGTGGCTAACGGATCCGTCCGCGTACGTTTCTGTCCCTCCCCGACCGGCAACCCCCACGTGGGCCTGGTCCGCACCGCCCTGTTCAACTGGGCGTTCGCCCGTCACACCGGCGGTACGTTCGTCTTCCGCATCGAAGACACGGACGTGGCCCGCGACTCGGAGGAGTCGTACGTCCAGCTTCTGGACTCGCTGCGCTGGCTGGGCTTCGACTGGGACGAGGGACCCGAGGTCGGCGGCCCCCACGTGCCGTACCGCCAGTCGCAGCGGATGGACATCTACAAGGACGTCGCACAGAAGCTCCTGGACGGCGGGTACGCCTACCACTGCTACTGCACGACGGAGGAGCTGGACGCCCGACGTGACGCCGCCCGTGCCGCCGGGAAGCCGTCCGGGTACGACGGGCACTGCCGCGATCTGACCGCCGAGCAGGTGGCGGCGTACGAGAACGAGGGCCGCACGCCCATCGTCCGCTTCCGGATGCCCGACGAGACGATCACCTTCACGGACCTGGTCCGCGGCGAGCTGACCTTCACGCCGGAGAACGTGCCCGACTACGGCATCGTGCGGGCCAACGGGGCGCCCCTGTACACGCTGGTGAACCCGGTCGACGACGCCCTGATGGAGATCACCCACGTCCTGCGCGGCGAGGACCTGCTCTCCTCCACGCCGCGCCAGATCGCCCTCTACAAGGCGTTGACCGAGCTGGGCATCGCGAAGTCGGTGCCGGCATTCGGTCACCTGCCGTACGTGATGGGCGAGGGCAACAAGAAGCTGTCGAAGCGCGACCCGCAGTCGTCGCTGAACCTGTACCGCGAGCGCGGCTTCCTGCCGGAGGGCCTGCTCAACTACCTTTCCCTGCTGGGCTGGTCGCTCGCCCCGGACCGCGACATCTTCTCGATCGACGAGATGGTCGCCGCCTTCGAGATCGCGGACGTGAACCCCAACCCGGCCCGCTTCGACCTGAAGAAGGCGGAGTCGATCAACGCCGACCACATTCGTCTCCTGGATGTGAAGGACTTCGCGGAGCGTTGCCGGCCGTGGCTGAAGGCCCCGTTCGCGCCTTGGGCGCCCGAGGACTTCGACGAGGCGAAGTGGCAGGCGATCGCGCCGCACGCGCAGACCCGTCTCAAGGTCCTGTCGGAGATCACGGAGAACGTCGACTTCCTGTTCCTGCCGGAGCCGGTGTTCGACGAGGCGTCCTGGACGAAGGCGATGAAGGAGGGTTCGGCCGAGCTGCTGAGCACGGCGCGCGCCAAGCTCTTCCAGGCGGACTGGACCAGCGCGGAGTCTCTCAAGGACGCCGTCCTCGCGGCCGGTGAGGAGCACGGCCTCAAGCTCGGCAAGGCCCAGGCCCCGGTCCGCGTCGCTGTCACCGGCCGCACGGTCGGCCTCCCGCTCTTCGAGTCCCTCGAGGTCCTGGGCAAGGAGAAGACGATCGCGCGCATCGACGCGGCGCTGGCGAAGCTGGCGGCCTGACACGCCCGACGGCAAGGGGCGGCACCCGAACGGGTGCCGCCCCTCGGGCGTTCTGCGGCGGGGCGCCGGGCCGCGGCAACGGAGGGACACGGTCACTGGCCCCGGGATACCGTCGGACCATGAGCATCAGCGCCGTGGTCTGGGACGTCGACGACACCATTTTCGACTACACCACCGCGGATCGAGCCGGTATGCGGGGGCATCTGACCGCCGAGGGTCTGCTCGGCGGGTTCAGGACCGTGGAGCAGGCTCTCGTCCGGTGGCGGGAGATCACCGACGGGCAGTGGGCGCGATACGCGGCGGGGGAGACCACCTTCGAGGGACAGCGCCGGGACCGGGTGAGGGTCTTCCTGGGCGTGGAGCTGACCGACGACGAGGCCGACGCCTGGTTCCAGCGCTACCTGGGCCACTACGAGGCCGCCTGGGCTCTCTTCCCGGACGTCCTGCCCGCCCTGGACGCCCTCGCCGTCAGCCACCGGCACGCGGTGCTGTCCAACTCCAGCGTGCACGTCCAGGAGCACAAGCTCCGCTCGCTCGGCGTCCGCGACCGCTTCGAGGCCGTTCTGTGCGCCGCCGAACTGGGCGTGTCGAAACCGGACGCCCGGGCCTTCCGCGCGGCCTGTGACGCCCTGGGGCTCGCGCCGCACCACGTCGCATACGTCGGCGACCACCCGGAGATCGACGGCCGCGGCGCGGCCGAGGCCGGGCTGCTGTCCGTGTGGATCGACCGTGCCGGCGTGAGCGCCGTCACGGAGGAGTGCCCCCCGCCGCGGGCGGAAAGGACCGCCGGCCTGCACCGGATCGCCTCCCTCGCCGAACTCCCGGCCGTCCTCGGCGCGGATACCCGTTTTGGAGCGCCGTCCACCTTCGGGTAATGTTCTTCCTGCGCCGCCGGGGAGCGGGCCGAAAGGCCGGAACCGGAGGCGCAAGCTAGAACAAAATCCCCACAGGGGCTTGTGTTCCAGTGGCCTATGGTGTAATTGGCAGCACGACTGATTCTGGTTCAGTTAGTCTTGGTTCGAGTCCAGGTAGGCCAGCTCGCAGAGCTCATCTGCACCTGCGGATCTCATCCGCAAGCCCCCGTTGTGTAGCGGCCTAGCACGCTGCCCTCTCAAGGCAGTAGCGCCGGTTCGAATCCGGTCGGGGGTACAGATCCTTCCCGCGAGGACAGCTGGGTCGCTCCCGCTGTCGTCACGTGGACAACACCCGGCTACGGCCGGGTGAGGATCGCCAGGGCCCCCGTTGTGTAGCGGCCTAGCACGCCGCCCTCTCAAGGCGGTAGCGCCGGTTCGAATCCGGTCGGGGGTACGGACTGGTCTAAACCACATTGGTCTATGGTGTAATTGGCAGCACGACTGATTCTGGTTCAGTTAGTCTTGGTTCGAGTCCAGGTAGACCAGCTCGGATCTGCGGAAACGTAAGATCCTCGCCCCCGTTGTGTAGCGGCCTAGCACGCCGCCCTCTCAAGGCGGTAGCGCCGGTTCGAATCCGGTCGGGGGTACGAGACGAAGGCTCTTCGCTTCAGCGAAGGGCCTTCGCTGCGTCCGGGGCCTACTCGAAGCCGTAGCGCCGCGCCGACTCCTCCTGTCGTCGCCGGCCGCACCACCGCGGCTGCCGAAGGGGACGTGGTGGTCCTGCTGATCGGTATGCGCATCAACCACTTCTGGGCGGTGCACCAGTGGCTTCCGGTCATGCTGTCGATGTTCCGCATGCTGGGGGAGCTTGCGCGGGACGGTGACCGGGGGCTGCTGGGGCGGGTGCTGCTGACGGCCTCGCCGCGCACGTACTACGTCGTCCAGTACTGGGAGTCCAAGGAGAAGCTCTACGCGTACGCCTCGGCGCCCGACATGTTCCACCACAGGGCGTGGGCGATCGTCAACCGCAAGGAGAAGGCGGCGAAGACGCGGCAGCACGTGGGGATCTGGCACGAGACCTACGTGGTGTCCGAGGGCTCGTACGAGTCGATCTACGGGGACATGCCGCCCTTCGGTCTCGCCGCCGCGCACGGGTTGCTGCCGCTGGAGAAGCGGGGGTGGCGGGCGAAGGACCGGTTCGCGTACCGGTCGGAGAAGAACACGAACAGGGAGGCATGAGAGCGGGGGAGGGCCTGCCGCGGCGTTGGGGCCGCCCCCTTCCCGGTGACGTACCGGCCGCTCAGCCGGAGCGGCGCAGGGCCTCGGAGAGGCGGGTGGCCGCGTCGATGACCGCCTGGGCGTGCATACGACCAGGGTGGCGCGTCAGACGCTCGATGGGACCGGAGACGGACACCGCGGCCACCACGCGGTTGGAGGGGCCGCGCACCGGCGCGGAGACGGACGCCACGCCCGGCTCGCGCTCCCCGATCGACTGGGCCCAGCCGCGGCGTCGCACGCCTGACAGGGCCGTCGCCGTGAAGCGGGCGCCCTGCAGACCGCGGTGCAGCCGCTCGGGTTCCTCCCAGGCCATCAGGATCTGCGCCGACGAGCCGGCCTTCATCGTGAGCGTGGAGCCGACCGGGACCGTGTCCCGAAGACCGGACAGGCGCTCCGCGGCGGCGACGCAGATGCGCATGTCTCCCTGCCGGCGGTAGAGCTGGGCGCTCTCGCCCGTGACATCGCGGAGGTGGGTCAGCACCGGCCCAGCCGTCGCCAGCAGGCGGTCCTCGCCCGCCGCCGCTGCCAGCTCGGCCAGCCGGGGACCGAGGATGAAACGGCCCTGCATGTCACGTGCCACCATGCGGTGGTGTTCCAGTGCCACGGCCAGGCGGTGGGCCGTGGGTCGTGCCAGTCCGGTGGCACCGACCAGACCCGCGAGGGTGGCCGGACCGGACTCCAGAGCGCTCAGGACGAGTGCCGCCTTGTCCAGAACGCCGACGCCGCTACTGTTGTCCATGCAACGATACTCACGTCTCACTCTGTGAAACGCAAGTTCAATTTTCGGTGGAACCCGCCACCCTGGAAGTCACAGCGGCCCGCAGACCAACGGGCCCGGAGGCACACGCTCGGGAACCAGGGGTACGGGCGCTGCCACCCCAAGATCTCTAGTTGGGTCGGTGCACCTTTGCCGGCCGGAGGGAAAGCGATGGGTAGGACACTCGCGGAGAAGGTCTGGGACGACCACGTCGTCCGGCGCGCCGAGGGCGAGCCCGACCTCCTCTACATCGATCTGCACCTGCTGCACGAGGTGACCAGCCCGCAGGCCTTCGACGGCCTGCGCAAGAGCGGCCGCCAGGTGCGACGGCTCGACCTCACCATCGCGACCGAGGACCACAACACCCCCACCCTCGACATCGACAAGCCCATCGCGGACCCGGTCTCCCGGGCCCAGCTGGAGACGCTGCGCAAGAACTGCGCCGAGTTCGGCGTGCGCCTGCACCCGCTGGGCGACGTCGAGCAGGGCGTCGTGCACGTCGTCGGCCCGCAGCTGGGACTGACCCAGCCGGGCACCACCGTCGTCTGCGGCGACTCGCACACCTCCACGCACGGCGCCTTCGGCGCGCTGGCGTTCGGCATCGGCACCTCCCAGGTCGAGCACGTGCTGGCCACCCAGACGCTTCCGCTGGCCCGCCCGAAGACCATGGCCATCACGGTCGACGGCGAGCTGCCCGAGGGTGTCACCGCCAAGGACCTGATCCTGGCGATCATCGCCAGGATCGGTACCGGCGGTGGTCAGGGCTACATCCTCGAGTACCGCGGCCCGGCCATCGAGAAGCTCTCGATGGAGGCCCGGATGACCATCTGCAACATGTCGATCGAGGCCGGCGCCCGCGCGGGCATGATCGCCCCCGACGTGACCACCTTCGAGTACCTCAAGGGCCGGCCGCACGCGCCCGAGGGCGCCGACTGGGACGCCGCGGTGGAGTACTGGAAGACCCTGAGGACCGACGACGACGCGGAATTCGACGCCGAGGTCCACATCGACGCCGCCGCGCTCTCGCCGTTCGTCACCTGGGGCACCAACCCGGGCCAGGGTGCACCGCTTTCGGCGTCCGTCCCCGACCCTGCTTCGTACGAGGACGCTTCGGAGCGCCTCGCCGCCGAAAAGGCCCTGGAATACATGGGGTTGGAGGCCGGACAGCCGCTGCGCTCCATCAAGGTGGACACCGTCTTCGTAGGCTCCTGCACCAACGGCCGCATCGAGGACCTGCGCGCCGCCGCCGCGATCCTCCAGGAACGCAAAGTCGCCGACGGTGTACGGATGCTGGTCGTCCCGGGCTCCGCGCGCGTGGGCCTGCTGGCCGTATCCGAGGGCCTGGACGTGGTCTTCAAGGAGGCCGGCGCCGAATGGCGGCACGCGGGCTGCTCGATGTGCCTCGGCATGAACCCGGACCAGCTGGCCCCGGGCGAGCGCTCCGCGTCCACCTCCAACCGGAACTTCGAGGGCAGGCAGGGCAAGGGCGGCCGTACGCACCTGGTCTCGCCGCAGGTCGCCGCCGCCACCGCGGTCCTCGGCCACCTGGCCTCGCCGGCCGACCTGTCCGACGTCACCGTGCCCGCTGGAGTCTGAGAGTCATGGAAGCATTCACCACGCACACCGGCCGGGCCGTCCCGCTGCGCCGCAGCAACGTCGACACCGACCAGATCATCCCCGCCCACTGGCTCAAGAAGGTGACCCGGGACGGGTTCGAGGACGGGCTGTTCGAGGCCTGGCGCAAGGACCCGGAGTTCGTGCTCAACCGCCCCGAGCGGCAGGGCGCCACCGTGCTGGTCGCCGGCCCCGACTTCGGCACCGGCTCCTCCCGTGAGCACGCCGTCTGGGCGCTGCAGAACTACGGCTTCAAGGCCGTGATCTCCTCCCGCTTCGCCGACATCTTCCGCGGCAACTCGCTCAAGAACGGCCTTCTCACGGTCGTCCTGGAGCAGAAGGTCGTGGACGCCCTGTGGGAGCTCACGGAGAAGGACCCCACGGCTGAGGTCACTGTTGACCTTGAGGCGCGTGAGGTGCGCGCCGAGGGCATCACCGCCGCCTTCGAGCTGGACGAGAACTCCCGCTGGCGGCTGCTGAACGGCCTCGACGACATCTCGATCACACTCCGGAACGAGGCCGACATCGCCACGTACGAGGCGGGGCGCCCCTCGTACAAGCCGCAGACCCTTCAGGTCTGACCCCCGGCCCCCGCAAGGGCTGGTTTCGGCCACCGCAACACCTCGCTGTACCCCCAATCGTGGACGGTTGGGGGTACAGCCGTTTCTGCCCTGGAACAGCTCCGGCGCGCCGCTTCGAAGGGCATCAACTCGCCCAGTTACAAAGGTCATTGCCGGGGAAGGCGGATCCCGGCGCCGCGATGCGCCGTGCTGCCCGGGCGGCCTGGGGGAGGCGGCAGTTGCCCCCAGCGCGGGCGACAACTCGCCCCAGATGGCACAATCTGTGCATGGACAACGACGGCCAACTCGAGCTCTATACGGCGGTCGCGGCCCAACTCAAGGAAGCACACGCAAGGGTGCGCACACTGCAAGTCCCGGAGGGCGTACGGATGGCGCTGACCCGGAAGCTGCTGGTCATTACGGCCGCGGCCAAGCACGATCCCGCCGAAGCGACCAGGCGTCTCGAGCGGTTCATGACCGACCTCGACGAGGATCGAATCCCCGAAGAGGAGCTCTGAGGCGGCCGAGTCCGTTGCGGCACGAGGGTGATAAGCCCGTTTCGTGTTTGATTTGCGGTATATATCTGCCTAACGTGCGAAAAAGCTTGAACACTTTCGTTCTGGCGATGTCTCCGAAGGGGAAGACGTGAACAAGGCGCAGCTCGTAGAAGCGATTGCCGACAAGATGGGCGGTCGCCAGCAGGCCGCCGATGCTGTCGACGCGGTCCTGGACGCCATCGTCCGCGCGGTCGTCGGAGGCGACCGGGTCTCGGTCACCGGTTTCGGTTCGTTCGAGAAGGTCGAGCGTCCGGCCCGTTACGCCCGCAACCCGCAGACGGGCGAGCGGGTTCGGGTCAGGAAGACCTCTGTGCCGCGCTTCCGCGCGGGCCAGGGCTTCAAGGACCTGGTCAGCGGGACGAAGAAGCTCCCGCGCGGCGGTGAGGTCGCCGTCAAGAAGGCGCCCAAGGGCAGCCTCCAGGTCGGCGCCGCCGCCACGGTCAAGAAGGCCGCGGCGAAGAAGGTCACCGCCAAGAAGGCGGCCCCCGCGAAGAAGGCCGCCGCCAAGAAGGCAGCCCCCGCGAAGAAGGTCACTGCGAAGAAGACCACGGCGAAGAAGGCGGCGGCGAAGAAGACCACCGCGGCCGCCAAGAAGACCACTGCGAAGAAGACCACCAAGAAGGCGGCGGCCAAGAAGGCCCCGGCGAAGAAGGCCCCGGCCAAGAAGTCGACGGGACGCAAGACCACTGCCAAGAAGACCACCGCCCGCAGCTGACCGGGGCGTACGGGCACTCACGCGCCGGGCCGGGCTCCCAGGGGGAGCCCGGCCCGCGGTCTGTCCGGGGGTGCTCAGAACGTGTGCAGGGTCACCAGCGTGATGCGCCGGGCCTCGCCCTCACCCTCCGTCTCGATCCGCACCCGCTGGCCCGGGCGCAGCAGCCTGAGCCCGCCCGCGTCGAATGCCTGCGCGTCGAAGGGGACGGGGGTGCCGTCGTCGAGCAGCACCTGACCGGTGTGCGTCACGGGGTCGTAGGTGTACGCGGTCGCCTGCATGACGGCAGCCTATCGAGCGCGTCTGTCCGGGCCGCGCCGAGACCTTGCCGTCTCATCCGCCGTGCTGCCCGGGGATGAGCAGCCGTGCCGCCGCCGCTGCCGTACGCGGCCCCACTCCGAGCGCCAGCGCCGCGCGCAGGTCGTCGCCGGTGTCCACGTCCTGGCGCACGGAGTCCACCGCGTCCAGAGCCAGTTCCACGGCGCCCGAGGCCCGGTGCCGCACCCGCGAATCGGTACCGAATGCGGGCAGCAATTCCCGGCCCGGCGTCGCGGCCAGCAGCGTCGTACCTATTCCGGCGGCGTCGGGCAGAAAAGCGCGGGGGAATTCGGCGGCGGCATCGAGCACCCGGGCCAATTCGAGGGCACGCAGGGCGGGAAGATCGGCGTTGAGCGCTGCCACGGCACCTGCGGGGTGCAGCCCTCGTACGAACGCCGCCGCGTGCGCGAGCGCGGCGTTCAGACCGCCCGCCGGCTCGTCCCGGACGATCCGGGCGCCCAGGGCCGCCAGCTCGCGCCCGGCGAGCGGGTCGTCCGTGACGACCGCCACATCACGCACCGCCGCACACGCGAGCGTCGCGGCCACGGTGTCCTGCGCGAAGGCGAGAGCGAGCCCCGGACGCAGTCCGTCCGTCGCGGCGTCCGAGAGCCTGGTCTTGGCTCGCGCCAGGGCTTTCAGGGGTACGACCACAGTCCACTGCACGAGCGCTCCGTCCCTGTCTTGGCGCGTCCATTGTCACCCCGTTCCGCAGGTGATGCCCTACAGCCCCACTGGTGGGCGACGCGGCGGGGCGTACCGTGTTCTCGACAGACGGGCGGCCTGAGGCGACACTTGTGCGGCCCACAGCCCCCAGTGCCAGGCTCCGTGCCGGGTCCTTAGAGGAAGGTGTCCGCGTGCCCCGCCGCAGAATCGGCTTCTGGTACCGCCTCGCAGCGGTCCTCGGCAAACCGCCGCTGTTGGTTCTGCTCAAGCGGGACTGGCGCGGAATGGAGAACATTCCGGCTGACGGCGGATTTATCACCGTGGTGAACCACAATTCGCATGTGGACCCGTTCGCCTACGGGCACTTTCAGTACAACACCGGGCGCGTTCCTCGTTTCCTCGCGAAGAGCGGCCTTTTCAAGAAGGGATTCGTCGGCGCCGTCATGCGCGGCACCGGGCAGATCCCCGTCTACCGGGAGAGCACGGACGCGCTCAGTGCCTTCCGGGCCGCCATCGACGCCGTGGAGCGCGGCGAGTGCGTCGCCTTCTACCCCGAGGGCACCCTCACCCGCGACCCGGGCGGCTGGCCGATGACCGGCAAGACCGGTGCGGCCCGCGTCGCCCTGCAGACCAAGTGCCCGGTGATCCCCGTCGCCCAGTGGGGCGCCAACGAACTGCTGCCGCCGTACGCCAAGAAGCCCAACCTCCGTCCGCGCAAGACGCACCACGTGCTCGCGGGCCCCCCGGTGGACCTCACACGCTTCTACGACAAGGAGATGTCCCCCGAGCTGCTGAAGGAGGCGACGGAGGTCATCATGGCCGCCATCACCCGCCGGCTGGAGGAGATCCGCGGCGAGAGGGCGCCGGAGAAGCCGTACGACCCGCGTGAGGTGCGCATCGAGCAGCGCCGCCGGAGTGCCGCACAGGAGAAGGCACGGGAGAAGGAGGGGCAGGGCCAGTGAGCAAGCCGGTCAAGGCGGCCGTGTTCGGAACGGGATCGTGGGGGACCGCCTTCGGCATGGTGCTCGCCGACGCCGGGTGCGACGTCACCCTGTGGGCGCGCCGCGCCGAACTCGTCGAGGCGGTCAACTCGACCCGTACGAACCCGGACTACCTGCCGGGCGTCGAACTCCCCGAGAACCTGCGGGCCACCACGGACCCCGCCGAGGCGGCGCGAGACGCCGACTTCACGATACTCGCGGTCCCGTCGCAGACGCTGCGCGGGAACCTCGCCGAATGGACGCCCCTGCTCGCGCGCGGCACGGTCCTCGTCTCCCTGATGAAGGGCGTGGAACTCGGCTCCGCCATGCGGATGAGCGAAGTCGTCGAGGACGTCGCCAAGGTCGCCCCGGAACGCGTCGCCGTGGTCACCGGACCCAATCTGGCCCGGGAGATCGCCGCCCGCATGCCGGCCGCCGCCGTGGTCGCCTGCACCGACGAGGCCGTCGCGCAGCGGCTGCAGTCCGTCTGCCACACGCCGTACTTCCGGCCGTACACGAACACCGACGTCGTCGGTTGTGAACTCGGCGGTGCGGTCAAGAACGTCATCGGGCTGGCGGTCGGCATCGCGGACGGCATGGGCCTCGGCGACAACGCCAAGGGCTCGCTCATCACGCGCGGCCTCGCCGAGACCACCCGGCTCGGACTGGTCATGGGCGCCGACCCGCTGACCTTCTCGGGACTCGCGGGTCTCGGTGACCTGGTGGCCACCTGTTCCTCGCCGCTGTCGCGCAACCACACCTTCGGCACCAACCTCGGCAAGGGCATGACGCTGGAGGAGACCATCGCGGTGACCCGGCAGACCGCCGAGGGCGTCAAGTCCTGTGAGTCGGTGCTGGATCTGGCCCGCCGGCACGGCGTCGACATGCCGATCACGGAGACGGTCGTCGGCATCGTCCACGAGAGCAAGTCGCCGGTGGTCGCGCTCAAGGAGCTGATGTCGCGCAGCGCAAAGCCCGAACGACGCTGAGCGACGCCCTCGTTTGGCAGCGCCGTCGACGCTGTCTCAGGGCCCTACGGACAGGTAGTCTCAACGCGATATGAGCACCGAGAACCTCCCCCAGAGCCCTGAGCAGCCGCCTCGCAAGCCGCGCGTAGCCGTCGTGTTCGGCGGCCGCAGCTCCGAACACGGGATCTCCATGGTCACCGCCGGCGCCGTGCTGCGCGCCATCGACCGGACGAAGTACGACGTCCTGCCGATCGGTATCACCCGGGACGGCCGTTGGGCGCTCACCGCCGACGAACCCGAGCGGATGGCGATCACCGACCGCCGTACGCCCAGCGTCGAGGAGCTCGCCGAGTCCCAGGAGGGCGGCGTCGTCCTGCCCGTCGACCCGGCGAACCGCGAAGTCGTCTACAGCGAGCCCGGTTCGGTGCCCAAGGCGCTCGGCGAGATCGACGTCGTCTTCCCGGTGCTGCACGGCCCGTACGGCGAGGACGGCACCCTCCAGGGCCTTCTGGAGCTGTCCGGCGTCCCGTACGTGGGTTCGGGCGTGCTGGCCTCGGCCGTCGGCCAGGACAAGGAGTACATGAAGCGGGTGTTCACCTCCTTCGGGCTCAAGGTCGGCCCGTACGTGGTGATCCGGCCGCGCCAGTGGGAGCGCGACGAGTCCGCCGCCCGCAAGAAGATCATCGATTTCGCCGGTGAGCACGGCTGGCCGCTGTTCGTGAAGCCCGCGCGCGCGGGTTCCTCGATCGGCATCACCAAGGTCGACGACCTCGCGGGCCTCGACGAGGCGATCGGTGAGGCGCAGCGGCACGACCCGAAGATCCTGGTGGAGGCCGCGGTGCGCGGCCGCGAGATCGAGTGCGGTGTCCTGGAGTTCGAGGACGGGCCGCGCGCCTCTGTGCCGGCCGAGATCCCGCCGCCGGACGCGCACGCCTACTACGACTTCGAGGCGAAGTACATCGACTCGACGCCCGGCATCGTGCCCGCTCCGCTGACCGACGAGCAGACCGCCGAGGTCCGGCGGCTCGCGGTGGAGGCGTTCGAGGCCGCGTCCTGCGAGGGCCTCGTGCGGGCGGACTTCTTCCTCGCCGAGGACGGGCAGTTCGTGATCAACGAGATCAACACCATGCCCGGTTTCACGCCCATCTCCATGTACCCGCAGATGTGGCAGGCGAGCGGGATCAGCTACGGCGAGCTGGTCGACCGCCTGATCCAGGCGGCCCTGCGCCGTTCGACAGGTCTGCGCTAGGGGATCCGGCGCAGCGCTCAGGAGGCGATCCCCCCGGGGATCGCCTTCTTGACGGCGGGCGCCAGATCGACGAGCGGACCCAGCCCGTCGCCCGTATGCGCCTTGGGCAGCCTCACCTCGACGTACGCCTGGCGCAGCGTCGTGGTGAAACGGAACGAGCCGTCGTCACGCTTCTGCAGGAGCCAGCCGACGCCGTTCGCCTCCACACCGTCCGCCTCCGGATCGTTCATCTCCGCAGGCCTCGTCACCCCGCAGCGCAGTATGATCGCCGGGCTTCCCCAGCCCGCCGTCAGCGCGGACCGGGGCTCGGGATCGTTCCGGTCGAGGCCGTCCACCTTCCGCGGCAGCACCTTGTCCAGGTTCTGGCACAGCTTCGCGACCTTCGCGTCCGGGCTGGGAACCGCGGCCGAGGGGCTGTCGTCGCTTGAGGAACAGCCCGCCGTGGCGATCAACAGGGCGAGGGCGGGCAGACCGAGTCGCCGGTGACGGAAGAAGCGCACCGGCCAAGCGTAGACGGGGGCTACAGGTGCACGACCGGGCAGGTCAGGGTGCGGGTGATGCCGTCCACTTGCTGGACTTTCGCGACCACCATGCGGCCGAGTTCGTCGACGGTGTCGGCTTGGGCGCGCACGATGACGTCATAGGGTCCCGTCACGTCCTCGGCCTGGATGACCCCAGGGATCTTGCTGATCGTCTCGGCGACGGTCGACGCCTTGCCGACCTCCGTCTGGATCAGGATGTACGCCTGTACCACGGAACCTCCAGGGCGGCCACGAGGATCATGTGGGGAGAAGGGACGCCACGGTATCGCGTCGCCGCTCGCCGCGGGGAGACCCACGGAGGCTGTGGCGTGAGCGCCGGGGAACACCGGCGACACAACTTTACGGTCGACTCGACCGTACCGAGGACGAGGACCGCTCGCGACCGGGCGCGGCAGGGAACAGAAGGGGACGTACGACGATGAAGGGCACCGTGGGCGAGCTGGGCGAGTTCGGGCTCATCAGGGAGCTCACCTCCCGGCTCACCACCACCCCGGCGGTACGGATCGGCCCCGGCGACGACGCCGCGGTGGTCGCCGCGCCCGACCGCAGGGTGGTGGCGAGCACCGACATCCTCCTGGAGGGCCGGCACTTCCGCCGCGACTGGTCGACGGCGTACGACGTCGGACGCAAGGCGGCCGCGCAGAACCTCGCGGACATCGCCGCGATGGGCGCCGTGCCGACCGCGCTGCTGCTCGGTCTCGTCGTCCCGGCCGAGCTGCCCGTCACCTGGCCCACCGAGCTGATGGACGGCCTGCGCGACGAGTGCCAGGTGGCGGGCGCGGCCGTGGTCGGCGGCGATGTCGTACGCGGTGACACGATCATGATCTCGATCACCGCGCTCGGCGATCTGCGCAACCACGAGCCGGTCACCCGGGCCGGCGCCCGGCCCGGCGACGTGGTCGCCGTCACCGGCTGGCTGGGCTGGTCCGCGGCCGGGCACGCCGTGCTCTCCCGCGGCTTCCGTTCGCCGCGCGCGTTCGTCGAGGCGCACCGGCGCCCCGAACCGCCGTACCACGCGGGTCCGGCCGCCGCCGGGCTCGGTGCGACCGCGATGTGCGACGTCAGCGACGGGCTCATCGCCGACCTCGGGCACATCGCGGAGGCGAGCAAGGTGCGGATCGACATCCGCTCCGGCACCATCGACATCCCCTCTCAGATGAACGACATCGGGCAGGCCGTGGGCGTCGACCCGATCCAGTGGGTGCTCACGGGCGGCGAGGACCACGCGATCGTGGCGACCTTCCCGCCGGACGTGAAGCTGCCGGCGCGCTGGAAGGTGATCGGCGAGGTCCTCAACCCGTCGGCGCTGCCCCAGGTGACGGTCGACGGGGCGCCGTGGACCAGCAAGGGCGGCTGGGACCACTTCGGGGACATCGAGTCGTAGTTTTCTGGTTTTCTTGGTTTTCCTTGGTTTTTCTTGGGTTTCTTGGCTCGTTCGCCTTCGGGGTGCCTCAGCCGGTGTCGGGAGCCCGACCGTGCTCAGCCCCCTTCGTTCGCTTCGCTGCCCGGGCTCTTGATACCGGCGCGCCCCTTCGGCTCGCTCGCGGGGGCGGCCAGTGCTCTCACGCGGGGTACTGCGGCAGTTCGATGTCCGTCGCCGCCTTCTCCGTGAGCCGCTTGAAGAACCCGGCGAGCAGGCGCGAGCCGAGCAGCCGGTACATCCGGTCCCGGCTGCGGATCCGCCGCTCGGTCGCCGGAGCGAAGAACGGGCCCGCGTTGCCGGAGATCTTCTGGCAGCCCTTGGCGAAGTCCCGGATCCGTGCCTCGTACGCGGTCAGGGCCGTGCAGTGGTCGCCGCCCGCGAGGGCGAGTTCGCCGGCCAGGACGTACGCGCCGACGATCGCCACGCCGGTGCCCATGCCGCCCATCGTGGCGCCGTACCCTGCGTCCCCGAGGAGCACCACGCGCCCCTTGGTGAGGCGGTCGACGTGGATCTGGGCGATGGCGTCGAAGTACAGCTCGTCGGTGCCCTCCAGAGCCTTCAGCACCGTCGGCGTCTCCCAGCCCATGCCCGCGAACCGCTCGGCGAGGATCCTTTTCTGTGCGGCGACGTCCCGTCGGTCGTACGTGAGCCGCTCGGACCGGAAGACCAGCAGGGCGCCCGCGCGGTCGGGATCGCCGTCGTAGTTGCCGATGACGACGGCGCGGCCGGGCTCGCTGTAGAGGCGCCCGGTGCGGTCCAGGCCCAGGTGGTTGGGTACGTCGAACCCGGCCACGTAGTGGTCGAAGAAGCGCAGGTGCCGGGACTCGTCGCCGAAGACCAAACGGCGGGTGTGCGAGTGCAGCCCGTCGGCCGCGACGACGAGGTCGAAGCGGCGGGGCGCGCCGCGCTCGAAGGTGACGTCGACACCGTCGGGGGTGTCGGTGAGCGTGGAAATGGAGTCGCCGAACACGTACTCCACGCGGTCCTTGGTCCGTTCGTACATGATCCGCGCGAGGTCGCCGCGGAAGATCTCCACGTCGCCGCTCATCATCTCGGCCGGCAGGTCCACGCGCGGGGTGCCGTCGGCTTCCACCACGGTCTGCCGGCCCATATGGGTCTGGTGGGCGTGGATGTCGTCCCAGATGCCCATCGCGGTCAGCACCGTGCGGTGGACGTGCCCGCGGAAGTCGACCGCGAAGCCGCCCTCGCGCAGGGCGGGGGCCTTCTCGACGACGGTGACGCGGGCGCCGTACCGGGCGAGGTTCAGCGCGGCTGCGGGTCCGGCCACACTGGCGCCGGAGACGAGGACGTTCAGGTGGCTGAGGTCGTGTGTGTTCGTCATGGGCGACAGCTTCGGTGGCGGCGCTGACCACGCTCCTGCCGTGTGCTGACCGCCGCTGACCGAAGACGTCGTCCCTGGTCGTAGGCCTCTTCATAGGCCTGCGGGGACAGTCTCGCGCGGGTGGCCCGATGGGTGTGTACGACATCGGGGTCGCCGAGGAGCGGTGCGCCCCGCAGCGCAGTGGCGGCTCCGAGGAGCTCGGCCGCGCGCTCGGGGGACTCGGCGACGGACGCCAACGCCTCGGCGGTCTCCGCCAGTTCGAGCGCACCCGGCCCCTCGGCGGCGAGCTCGGCCGCTTGCCCGAACCAGTCGCGGGCTTCCTCCGTCCGCCCCTCGGCGGCCGCGGTGCGGCCGAGACCGATGAGGATGCGGACGCTCTCGCCGACGCTGAACCAGTTGGCGGCGCACGCCTCAAGGGCCTGTTCGTACTGCACGCGCGCCTGGGCCGTGTCCCCGGTCAGTCGGGCCAGGTCGCCGAGGCCACGGCGGGCGCCCGCCACCTTGTCGGGGACGCCGGCGGCGCGGGCGAGGGAGGCCGAGTGCTCGAAGTGCGCCGCCGCGCCCTCGAAGTCGCCCCGGTGCAGCAGCACGGTCGCCCGGGAACGCAGCAGGTCCGCGGTCTCCTCCGGCGCCTGGAGCTCCCGGATGTGGGCCAGGCCCTCGTCGAGCAGCTCCAGGGCCCGCCCGTACTCGCCGCGCCAGTCGGCGAAGACGCCCAGCGGATCGAGGCAGTTGGCCATGCCCCAGCGGTCACCGGTCGTGCGGAAGCCGGCCAGGGCGCGGGCGAAGGCGGACTCCGAGTCGGCGGGGCGGCCGGCGAACTGCGCCTGGTAGGCGAGCCCAAGGTCCAGCAGGGCGCGGCTCCAGGGGTCGTCGCCGGGCTGGACGGCCCGCAGCTCCGCGTCCGCCGAGAGCAACGGGCCGCAGGCGAGCGCCCAGAGGACCATCGTGAACGGCAGCCGCAGCGGCGCGCCCAGGGCGCGCATCACCTCGGCCACGCGCGCGACGCGGTCGGGTTCGGCCGGGTCGTCGCCGCGTCCGGTGAGCGTGTTCATCACGCACAGGGCATACTCCTCGGCCAGCCCCTCGGGCGGTTGGTCGCCGATCGCCGCGAGCAGCGCGCGGGCGACCGGCACCTGCTCGCCGTGCGGGCCGCGCAGCCGCCAGAACCAGGACAGGCGGGCCATGAGGCACAGGGCGTCCCCGGGAGCCGTGACCACGAGATGGCGCAGGGCCGCGTCCAGGTTGCCGTGCTCGGCGGTCAGCCGGGCCAGCCAGGGCAGTTGCTCCCCGCTGCGGATGTGCGGCTCCGCCCGCTCGGCCAGTCTCAGGAAGTGCGCGGCGTGCGCGTTCCGCACGTGCTGGTCCTCGCCGGCCCCCACGAGGTGCTCGGCGGCGAACGCGCGGATGGTCTCCAGCATCCGGTAGCGCCCGTCGGCCACCTCGAGGAACGACTTCTCGGCGAGCGACGCCAGCAGGTCGTCCGGACACGGCACCCCGCACACCGCCTCGACCGCGTCGGGCGTCGCGCCGCCGGGGAACACGGACAGCCGCCGGGCCAGCTCGCGCTCCTCGTCGTCCAGCAGCTCCCAGCTCCACTCCACGACCGCGCGGAGGGTGCGGTGCCGGGGCGCCTTGGTGCGGTCGCCCCGGGACAGGAGCCTGAACCGGTCGTCCAGACGGTCGGCCAGCTCGTCCGGGCTCAGCGTGCGCAGCCGGGCCGCGGCCAACTCGATGGCCAGCGGCAGTCCGTCCAACGCGGCACAGACGTGCTCCACGCGCGCGTGCTCCTCGAAGCCCGGCCGCACCGCCTGTGCCCGGTCCAGGAAGAGTCGCACCGCGTGCTCCGGCGGCAACGGCGGCACCGGGCACAGCACCTCACCGGT
Organism: Streptomyces sp. NPDC022910; assembly: GCF_055561075.1. NCBI lineage: Bacteria > Bacillati > Actinomycetota > Actinomycetes > Kitasatosporales > Streptomycetaceae > Streptomyces > Streptomyces sp. NPDC022910. The sequence continues at coordinate 114,645 of NZ_JBVHHL010000008.1, read as the reverse complement.
GATCCCCAGGGCCTCCCGTCCGGTCGCCAGGATCCGTACGCCGGGGCAGGCACCGAGGAGCAGCGCGGCGATCCTGGCCGCGTCCTCGACGACGTGCTCGCAGTTGTCGAGCACCAGCAGCAGCTCCCGGTCCTCCAAGGCGGCGAGGAGCCGTTGCGTGGCGTCCGCGGCAGGGCCCCGGAATCCGTCGCGCACGCCGAGCGCGGCGAGGACGGCATACGGGACCCGGGAGCCGTCGGTCAGGGGGGCGAGTTCGACGAAGCAGACGACAGTGGTGGCGGCATGGGAGTGAGCGGGAGCGTACGCAGGTGCGCCGGCGCCCGTGCGGTCGTCGACGCGGACGTCGGCATATCGCCGCGCCGCCTCTGTCGCCAGCCGTGTCTTGCCCGCGCCGCCCGGACCGGTGAGGGTGACCAGACGGGTGTCCGGCGAGGCAAGGACCGCGTGGATACGGCCGAGCTCCGGGGCGCGGCCGATGAAGCGGGTGAGCTGGGCCGGCAGGCGCGTTCCCCGGGCGGGGCCCGTGCCGCGCAGGAGCTCCTGGTGGAGGGCGGACAGCTCGGGCGAGGGGTCGACGCCGAGTTCGTCGGCGAGCGTGCGGCGGGCCTGCTCGTACACGGTGAGCGCTTCGGCGGGCCGTCCGCCCGCTTGCAGGGCCCGCATCAGCAGTCCGTACAGCCGTTCGCGCAGTGGGTGAACGGAGAGCAGCTCACGCAGTTCAGGGACGAGGCCGGAGCCGCCGCCGAGGGCGAGGTCGGCCTGGGCGCGGTCCTCCACGGCACCGAGCCGCAGCTCTTCCAGACGCGTGCGCTGGCCGCGTGCGCCGGGGAGGTCGGCCAGGGCGGGGCCGCGCCACAGGGCGAGCGCCTCCCGGAGCGTGGCCGCGGCCGCGCGGTGGTCGCCGTGGGCGAGGGCCGAGGAGCCATCATGGGCCAGCCGCTCGAAGCGGTGGGCGTCGACGCTGTCGGGGGGGACGAGCAGGCGATAGCCGGTGGGGGTCGCCTCGATCTCGGCGTACGGGCCCAGTCGCTTGCGCAGGCGGGATATCTGCGACTGGAGGGCGTTCGCGGCGCCGGAGGGCGGCTCGTCTCCGTACAGGCCCTCGGTGAGGCGCTCCGTCGACACGGTCCGCCCGGCGTCGATGAGCAGCAGCGTGAGCAGGGCGCGAGGGCGGGGACCGCCGGGCTCGAGCGGCGTGCCGTCTTCGGTGTGGACGTCGAGGGAGCCGAGAATGCCGAAGCGCATGCGGCGGATTCTGACAGGCCGTGGTCGCGCGGGTACAGCAAAAAGCCGGTCCACGATCGTGGACCGGCTGTCTGCAGCGAACCAGCGGTGGCCGCGCGCTTAACTGGGCGTCAGCGCGCGACCTTGCCGGCCTTGATGCACGAGGTGCAAGCGTTCACGCGCTTCGGCGTCCCGCCCACCACGGTACGCACACGCTGGATGTTCGGGTTCCAGCGACGGGACGTACGGCGGTGCGAGTGCGAGATGTTGTTGCCGAAGCCCGGCCCCTTGCCGCAGACGTCGCAGTTGGCAGCCACGGGTCACTCCAAAGACTTCAGATGCACTTACGGTTGATCCCGGCATGCCGGGATCAAGATCGTAGGATCTGAGTGGCGCTGCCAGGGGGAGGGCCCGACCTGGATCGGGCAACCGGAGCAGCATACAACGGCTGCGCCCGTAGAACGAAACTACCACGGCTGCCGCGACCCCCGTTCCGGCCCCCGGGTCGCCCGCCCCAAGCCCCGTGTCCGGTCCGTCCGGCCCTCTTCCGGGCGCGAACCCCTCTGGGTCTACGCTGCGTCCCACGTCCAGCAGCTCAAGGAGGCGCAGGTGGCGCAGGTGCCGCAGCCATTGGATGCTCTCGCGGTGCGCACCTGGTGCGGTCTCGCGCTCCAGGCGCTTGGGCGGGCGCGCGAGGAGATCGACGCGATCAACGTCTATCCCGTGGCCGACGGGGACACCGGTACGAACCTCTATCTGACCGTGGAGTCGGCCGCCGCGGCCGTCGAGGCGGTCTTCGCCGGATACGAGGCGGGCGGCGCGCAGCGCCCGACGCTCGCCGACGCCGTGCGGGCCATGGCCCACGGAGCGCTCATCGGGGCCCGCGGAAACTCCGGGACGATCCTGGCGCAGCTGCTGCGGGGCATGGCGCAAGTGCTCGCCGACGGTGAGACGGCTCACACCGACGCGCAGGGACTGCGGCTCGCGCTCCGGCGGGCGGCCGACTCCGCCCGGGACGCCGTCGCACACCCCGTGGAGGGGACCGTCCTCAGCGTCGCCTCGGCCGCCGCCGACGCGGTCACCGGCGCCGAGGGCGACTGCGGCGGCGTCGCGCGCGCGGCGTACGAGGGGGCCCGGGCGGCCCTGGCGGCGACGCCCGGGCAACTGGCGGTGCTGGAACGCGCCGGAGTGGTCGACGCCGGCGGCCGGGGCCTTGTGGCGGTGCTCGCGGCCCTGGTGGAGACGTTCACGGGAGAGGCGCCGCGGGTCCAGGAGGGAGCGGGACGCATCGTCCACAAGCGCGTGGACGGCGAGCCGAGGGTCGCTCCCCAGGAGTGCGCCGACGTCGTCCCGGCGGACGGAGGCGGGCCCGCCTACGAGGTGATCTACCTCCTGGAGGCCGACGACGCGGCCGTGGCGCGGCTGCGCGGGCGGCTCGACGCGCTGGGGGACTCCCTCGTGGTGGTCGGCGGGGACGGGCTGTGGAACGTCCACGTGCACGTCGACGACGCGGGTGCCGCCGTCGAGGCGGGGGTGGAGGCCGGGCGCCCGCACCGGATCCGGATCACCCACTTCGCCGCCGGGGACGTGCACACCTCCGGCGCCGGACGGCCGCCGCGCGAGCGGGTCCAGCGCGCCGTGGTGGCCGTCGTGCCGGGGGAGGGACTGGCCGGGCTGTACCAGGAGGCCGGGGCGACCACCGTGCTCGCCCGGGCCGGGGAGCCGCCCGCGAGCGGAGAACTGGTGCAGGCGGTGCGCCGGGCGCACGCGCACGAGGTGGTGCTGCTGCCCAACGACGCGGACCTGCGCCACACCGCGGCCGCCGCGGCCGAGCAGGCACGCACCGAGGGCGTCCGCGTAGCGCTGATCCCGACCCGGTCCGCGGTACAGGGCATCGCGGCGCTGGCCGTGCACGAGCCCGAGCGGCGCTTCGACGAGGACGTCGTGGCGATGACGTCGGCGGCGGGCGCGACGCGGTATGCCGAAGTCGAGGTCGCGGAACGGCAGTCCTGGACGATGGCCGGCATCTGCCAGGCCGGCGACGTCCTCGGCCTGATCGACGGCGACGTCGCCGTCATCGGCTCGAACGTCACGGAAACGGCGGAGACGGTCCTGGACCGCATGCTCGCGGCGGGTGGCGAGCTGGTCACTCTGGTCCTGGGCGACCAGGCCCCGGAGTCGATCGCGGCGCACCTGGAGTCGCGGGTGCGCGAGTCGTACCTCGCGGTCGACACGGTGGTGTACCGGGGCGGCCGCCAGGGGTCGCTGCTGCTGATCGGCGTGGAGTGAACGCGGAAGCTCACCAAGGGTGAAGAGCACCAGGGAGTGAGCCGCCGGGTGCCCGCTCGCCGCCGCGGGCACCCGGCACTCGTCACCGCTCCCGGTGCGCCTCCAGCAGCTTCAACATCCGTTCCGCCTCCGCCCGCCGCGCCCGGGCCGTCTCCGTGTCGCCGTCCGCGTCCTCGTACGCCGACAGCACCGCACGCGCGCGTGCCGACGCCGCGTCCGGGCGGCCGAGGTCGGCCTCCAGCCAACCCGCGGCCAAGTCGGCGCCGGTGCGGGCGTCGAGGGCGTCGGCGCCGAGGGACGCGAAGGCCGCGATCGCCTCCGTGACGTGCGTCAGCGCCTCCTCGAAGGCCGTGCGCGTCGCCTCCTCGCCCGCGTCGTCATCGACCGACCGGGCGATCAGCTCGCCGAACTGGCGGTGCGACTGGCCGAGTTCCATGGTCAGACCGTCACGTGCTTCGACGTCCTCGGCGGCGGCCGCCGCCGAGGCGCACTCCCGTGCCGCCTGCGTCATCAGCTCCCGCGCCGAGTCCAGGCCCGCCGCCCCACGGGCCGCCAGCCAGGCCCGGGCGCGCAGGGCGCGCACCAGTCCGTGCGGGTTGCCCAGCTCGCGCCACAGGTCGACGGCCCGGGCATACGCCCGGTCCGCCTCCTCGGGAAGTTCGGCGTGTCCGAGCGCCTCGGCGGCCAGATGAGCCAGCATCGCGTGATCGCGCTGCTCCGGCCAGTGCCGGGCGATCTCCGCGGCCCGCAGCCACCGCTCCGCCGCCGCGCGGTGCTCGCCCAGCTCGGTGTGACAGTCGCCGAGCCACCACTGCGTCTGCACGATCGCCCCGTCGCCGTGCGTCTCGGCGGTCAGATCGGGCAGGGCCGACTCCAGCACCTCGGCCGCCTCCGCGAAACGTCCCTGGCGAAGCAGGAAGCCGCCCAGCTGGTGCCGCGCCCACGCGCCCAGCGTCGCGGCCTCGCCCGCCTCGTCCGCCCAGTGCGCCGCCTCCAAGGTGTGCTCGGCGGCCTCCGCGAGGTGCCCCGACGCCCCCAGCGCCTCCGCCAGCTGCAGGTGCAGCTGCGCCTGTGCCACGGGCTCCAGATGCTCCCGGCCGTGCTCCAGCGCCGCCCGCGCGGCCCGCTGCGCGGTCTCCGCTTCACCGAGCTGCCGCGCGATCTGGGACAGCCGCACCTCGCGCTCCACCGCGAACCACGGCAGGCCCGCCGCCACGTACTCCTCGGCCGCCTGCGCCAGCAGCTCCGCCGCGGCCCGAGCATCCCCGGTGTGCGCCGCCAGCTCCCCGAGCATGGCCTTCGCCTCGGCGGCCCGGGACGCGAGGCGCACCTCGGCCGCGTGCGGCCCGGCGAGCGCCAGCAGCTCCCGTACGGCCTCCTGAGCGGCATCGGCGGAGCCCTCGCCCTCGTGCAGCCGGTGCATCAGGATGCGGGCCCGCCCGACGAGCACGGACGCCGTCTGCCGCACCCCCGTCCCGCCCTCCCCGAAGAGAGCGAGCACATGCTCGCGCAGCCCGGTGACCGTCTCCAGCGCCTCGTCGGCGTGACCCGTCAGGGCCCGTACGAACGCTCCACGCGCGCGTGCCGCCAGCGCCTCACCCCGGTCGCCCGCCTCGGCGTACAACCCGGCCGCCCGTTCGAAGAGCTCGGCGCCCTCCGGGCCCCGGCTCATCGCCTCGTGGTCGACGACCTCCGCGCGGTCCCGGACGTCCAGCTCCCGGCCCTCGGCGGCGTGCGCCACCGCGGCCCACGCGTCCATGGCGTCCGGATGCAGGGCGTCCGACAGCCGCCGGGCCTCGGCCAGCAGATCGGGCAGGTCCCGGTCCTCCCGGACCGGGGCAGCGGGCGGCAAAGGCACCACGAGTGCCGGACGTGTCGTGCGCACGCCGAGCGGCAGCCGGTCCACCAGCGGGCGGCGGTCCATCCGCTCCCGGGTGCGCTCACTGATGTAGGACGTACCGTTGCGCGCGTCGAAGCGGGCGGCGAGTGCCAGCGCTTCCCCGCGCGCGTGGGAGGCGAGTTCCCGCGCGGTCCACTCTCGGTCCGCCGGGCCCGGCACCGCCCGGTCGCCGACCCCCCGCTCGACCAGCCGGTCCATCAGCAGCGCCACCACGGCCAGGAAGTCCAGTCTGCTGCGCGGCTCCCCGGAGTCCGTGAAGTACGCGGGCCGCTCGGCCAGAAGTTCCAGGCCGCGCGCCTCGTTCCCGGTGAGCGCGCAGAACTCCACGTGGTCCGCGTACGAACCTCGCATGCTCTCCATGGTCCGGACGAGCCGGAAACCGCGCAGGTGGTGCGCCCGCGCCTCGTCCAGGCGGCCCAGACGCAGCAACGACAGCAGCGAGGAGGCCAGCACCGCGTGCGGCTCGTGCGCGCACACGTACTCGCCCTCCAGGACCGGCCGCCACGACTCCAGCGCCCGCTCGTCCTCGCCCTTGCGCGCCTGCCACCACCCCTGGTCGTGCAGCTCGCACGCGTGGCAGTCGGCCATCTCGTCACGGTCGGCGGCCAGCCACGCCGTGTACGCCCGCTCCGCGCGCTCCAGGTCCCCGACATGCGCGGCGACACTGAACTCGGCGCTGCGCACGGCGCGTTCGGAGTGACCGGCCAGCCGGTAGCGGTGCTCCATCTCGCCGAGCCACTTCTCCATGGAGGCGAGCGGGATGTGCGGCTGGCCCAGCATGCCCGCCGACATCCACTTGAAGACCCAGTGCAGCGAGTGGGCCTCGTACTCGTCGAAGTCCTCGGGGCGTTCGTCCCACATCCGCAGCAGACGCGCGAAGGGGACGAACATCTTGTCCTTCTCGGAGCTGTAGTTGTAGACCTTCAGCTGGTGTCCGAGCGCCTCGATCACGGCCAGCGGGATGTTCAGCTTCTCCGCCTCCACGAGCAGTTGCTCCGCACGCGCGTTGCGCGCCGGGCCCTCCGGCTGCTCGTAGTTGTCCGCCATCGCCTGGCGCAGCGAGTCGAAGTCCATGACCTGGCTCATCGGGAGCCGTCCTCCGGGGAGTTGGTGTGGGTGGCCCATTCGAGGAGACCGATGAACGCACGGTTGAGGAGCGCGGAGTCGGCGGGCCGCAGCGGGCGCTGGGCCATCAGCAGCGCCTGCCCGTAGAGGGACTCGGTGGCGGTGCCGATCAGCTCCGGGTCGTCCAGGGAGCTGATCCTGCGGATCAGCGGGTTGAGGTGGTTGAGGACGAGCCGCGCACGGGGAGCGCTGCCCCGCAGCGAGCCCAGGATCCCCGCCCACAGGTCGTCGGCCTGCTCCTCGGCGTCCGCGCGCGCCTGCTCGTGACGGGCCGCCCGGTCGTCCAGGTGCAACGCGGGCACGGAGAGGGGATGGAACGCGCGCAGCACGACATCGCAGCCGAGCGGGTCGAGTTTGGCGCGCGCCGCACCCAGGAAGGCCGACAGTGCCAGCTCCTCGGCCGCGTCCACCGCGTCCAGGTGCGCGGTCACGGTGTCCGCGTCCAGCTCCGCGACCACCGTCCCCGGGCGCACCGACGGCAGTGCCTCCACCAGCTCGCTGTCGTAGGTGTAACCGCCGTTGACCACCCCGACGCCCTGCGCGGACGCTATGGGGGCGACCTGCCGGTACTCCTCCACGGTCCGTGTGAAGTGCACGACCGGATGCCGCTGCGCGAACTCCTCCAGGGACAGCCGTCCGTCCGTCGTCTCGAAGGGGAGCCACGGCAGCATCGTGCGCAGCATCTCCTTGTCGTGCCGTGCGAGCGACTTCACGCCCAGATAGTGCACGGACAGGAAGGCCGCCAGACGCTCGGGATCACCGGCGGCGAGCCCGGTCAGCCAGGACCGGATGCGCTCGCCGAGCGCATCACGCACGGCCGCCAGGGTCTCGTCCTCGTACAGCGACTCGCGCGACGCCGTGGGCCGCAGACTGTCCGTGTCGAGCACGCAGCGCACGAAGAACGCCCAGTCGGGCAGCAGCTGTTCGGCCCGCTCGGTCAGCAGCATGCCCTTCAGGTGCACGCGATGGCTCGCCCGCTGGGCCGGACTCACCGCGGTCGGCAGTACGTAGGCCACGCCCCGGATCCCCGCGAGCGGCACGTCCAGGTCGATCGAGTCCAGCGGAGTGAAACCGAACAGGTCGTGACAGTGGCGTGCCAGGGCCACCCTTCGGGTGGCGGGGGACGGGTACGCGCGGTCCCAGGGCGCCGGCAGATCCGTGATCGCCTCGTCGCCGACCCGGACGTCGTACGGCAGCAGCGACCCGAAGTCCCGCGCGAGCGACCGCACCCGGTCCGCGGAGAGCCAGTCGGCGGCGCCGGGACGCGCCACCAGGTACACGGTGGTGCCGGGCTCGGGCCGGGCGTCGTGGGGCAGGGTCCGTACGACGTAGGACCCGTCGTCGGTGGCCGTCCACTCCACGGGCGCCGCGCCCGGCGTACGGGCGCTGCGGCTGACGACCCGGATGCGCTCGGCGACGACGAAACACGCCAGCAACCCGATGCCGAACTGCCCCAGGAAGTCGGAACGGACCTCCTGGAGCCCGTCGGCCCGCTTCGAGCTGCGCCCGATGGTGGCGAGCAGGCTGTGCACGTCGGACTCGGTGAGCCCGACGCCCGAGTCCTCGACGCGCAGACTGCCACCGTCGGCGTACAGCCGAACCCTGGCGGGCGCGTCCGGCTGTTCGGCGCGGCGGGCGGTGATGGCGTCCACCGCGTTCTGCAGCAGCTCGCGCAGATAGACCTTGGGGCTCGAGTAGAGGTGATGGGAGAGCAGGTCCACGAGACCGCGCAGGTCGACCTGGAACGTATGAGGTGATTGAGGTGGCTGAGGTGCCTGGGATGACTGCGAGGTCTGGGAGTCCATCGTCACAGCGCCGTGGGTGGGGACGGTCGACGGCGCGGGGTCGGGCGGTCCCGGTGGGGCGGTGACCGCGGGGCGAGCCGGAAGGTGGGTCATCCTAGGCCGGGAGCCACGTCGCTGACCAGCGGATTTGCAAGACCTATACGGCATTGTCAGTGCCGTGGTGTGCAATGGATCTCGTGCCCGCACTGCAAGAACCGCTGAAGAAGGTGCTCGGCCCCGCCACCGCGAAGGTGATGGCCGAGCACCTCGGCCTGCACAGCGTCGGAGACCTGCTCCACCACTACCCGCGCAGATACGAGGAGCGCGGTCAGCTCACGCACCTCGCCGACCTCCCCATGGACGAGCATGTGACGGTGGTCGCCCAGGTCGCCGACGCCCGTCTGCACACCTTCGCCTCGCCCAAGGCCCCCCGCGGCAAGGGCCAGCGCCTGGAGGTGACGATCACCGACGGCAGCGGCCGCCTCCAACTGGTCTTCTTCGGCAACGGCGTGCACAAGCCCCACAAGGAACTCCTGCCCGGCACGCGCGCCCTGTTCGCGGGCAAGGTCTCGGTCTTCAACCGCAGGCTGCAACTGGCCCATCCGGCGTACGAGTTGCTGCACGGCGAGGATGTGGCCGAGACGGTGGACAGCTGGGCGGGCGCGCTGATCCCGATCTACCCGGCCACGGCCAAGCTGGAGTCCTGGAAGATCGCCAAGTCGGTGCAGACGGTGCTGCCCAGCGCCCAGGAGGCGATCGACCCACTGCCGGACTCCCTTCGCGACGGCAGGAATCTGGTCTCCCTCCCCGAAGCACTCCTGAAGATCCACCGTCCGCACACCAAGGCGGACATCGCCGACGCCCGCTCCCGCCTGAAGTGGGACGAGGCCTTCGTCCTCCAGGTCGCCTTGGCCCGCCGCCGCCACGCGGACGCCCAACTCCCGGCAGTCGCGCGGAAACCGAAACCGGACGGCCTCCTCGCGGCCTTCGACGACCGCCTGCCCTTCACCCTCACCGAGGGTCAGCAGAAGGTCTCGAAGGAGATCTTCGACGACCTGGCCACCGAACACCCGATGCACCGGCTGCTCCAGGGGGAGGTGGGTTCCGGGAAGACGATGGTGGCGCTGCGCGCCATGCTCGCCGTGGTCGACGCCGGCGGTCAGGCGGCCATGCTCGCGCCCACCGAGGTGCTCGCCCAGCAACACCACCGGTCCATCGTCGAGATGATGGGGGAGCTGGCCGAGGGAGGCATGCTCGGCGGGGCCGAGCAGGCCACCAAGGTGGTGCTGCTCACCGGTTCCATGGGAGCGGCCGCGCGACGGCAGGCGCTGCTCGATCTCGTCACCGCAGAGGCCGGGATCGTGATCGGCACCCATGCGCTGATCGAGGACAAGGTCCAGTTCCACGACCTGGGTCTGGTCGTGGTGGACGAACAGCACCGGTTCGGCGTCGAGCAGCGGGACGCGCTGCGCGGCAAGGGGAAGCAACCGCCGCATCTTCTGGTGATGACCGCGACGCCGATTCCCCGGACCGTCGCCATGACCGTTTTCGGCGATCTGGAGACCTCCGTCCTGGACCAGCTCCCGGCCGGGCGCTCGCCGATCGCCAGCCACGTGGTGCCGGCGGCCGACAAACCGCACTTCCTGGCCCGGGCCTGGGAGCGGGTGCGCGAGGAGGTGGCGAACGGCCATCAGGCCTACGTCGTCTGCCCGCGCATCGGCGACGACATCGACGAGTCCGCCGATCCGAAGAAGACCGCCAGGAAGTCGCCCGAGGACGAGGCGGAGAAGCGGCCTCCGCTCGCCGTCCTCGACATCGCCGACCAGCTCGCCAAGGGACCCCTCCACGGTCTTCGGGTCGAGGTGCTGCACGGCCGGATGCAGCCCGACGACAAGGACGCGGTGATGCGCCGGTTCGCCGCCGGTGAGACCGACGTCCTGGTCGCGACGACAGTCATCGAGGTCGGCGTCAACGTCCCGAACGCCACCGCGATGGTGATCATGGACGCCGACCGCTTCGGGGTCTCACAGCTCCACCAGCTACGCGGCCGCGTCGGCCGTGGCTCGGCGCCCGGGCTCTGTCTGCTGGTGACCGAGATGCCCGAGGCGAGTGCGGCACGCCAGCGGCTGAACGCGGTGGCGTCCACCCTCGACGGCTTCGAGCTCTCCCGTATCGACCTCGAACAGCGCCGCGAGGGTGATGTCCTCGGCCAGGCCCAGTCCGGCGCCCGCTCCTCGCTGCGCATGCTCGCCGTCATCGACGACGAGGAGATCATCGCCGAGGCTCGGGAGGAGGCCGCCGCGGTGGTCTCCGCCGATCCGGACCTCGAGCACCTGCCCGGCCTGCGCACGGCCCTGGAGGCCCTGTTGGACGAGGAGCGGGAGCAGTACCTGGACAAGGGGTGAGCCGGCTGACGGGGGCCGGGGGCAGCCCGGTTCCCGGAGCGATGTGGGCCCGAGACCGTCCCCGGGTGGACCGGATCCGCCGATCGCCCGGGCGCGGCACTGGCACGGATGCCTTCGGCTGAGAGACTGGACGGGCACACCGCCCCGTGGAACAGGGCTCCGACCGCACACCGACAAGGACCCAAGAGATGACCCGCGTGATCGCCGGCCGGGCCGGCGGACGCCGTCTGGCCGTCCCGCCCGGGAACGGCACCCGTCCCACGTCCGACCGGGCGCGCGAGGGCCTCTTCTCCACCTGGCAGTCCCTCCTCGGCGGCCCGCTGGACGGCGAGCGGGTCCTCGACCTGTACGCCGGCTCGGGCGCCGTGGGCCTCGAGGCGCTGTCCCGAGGGGCCGGCCACACGCTCCTCGTGGAGGCCGACGCCCGGGCCGCCCGCATCGTCCGCGGGAACGTGAAGGCGCTCGGGCTTCCCGGCGCCGAGGTCCGAGCGGGCAAAGCAGAACAGATCATCCAGACTCCGGCGCCGGCGCAGCCGTACGACATCGTCTTCCTGGACCCGCCCTACGCGGTCTCCGACGACGATCTTCGCGAGATTCTGCTCACACTCCGCTCGGGGGGCTGGCTCGCGGCCGAAGCCCTCGTCACCGTGGAGCGCAGCACCAGAGGCGGAGAATTCCGGTGGCCGGAGGGCTTCGACGCGATCCGGGCCCGTCGCTATGGCGAAGGGACGTTTTGGTACGGTCGCGCCGCCTCTACGTGCGAAGACGCACGATGACCGGACCGGAGAGCGAGGGATCACAAGTGCGCCGCGCCGTCTGTCCCGGGTCGTTCGACCCGATCACCAACGGACACCTCGACATCATCGCCCGAGCTTCCAAGCTGTACGACGAGGTGTACGTCGCGGTGATGATCAACAAATCCAAGAAGGGCCTGTTCGAGATCGAGGAGCGGATCGACCTCATCCGCCAGGTCACCGCCGACTTCGGGAACGTCCGGGTGGAGGCCTTCCACGGCCTCCTCGTCGACTTCTGCAAGCAGCGCGACATCCCGGCCATCGTCAAGGGCCTGCGCGCCGTCAGCGACTTCGACTACGAACTGCAGATGGCCCAGATGAACAACGGCCTCACCGGCGTGGAGACCCTGTTCGTCCCCACCAACCCCACCTACAGCTTCCTGTCCTCCTCGCTGGTCAAGGAGGTCGCGGCCTGGGGCGGTGACGTGTCCCACCTGGTGCCTCCGGTCGTTCTGGAGGCCCTGGACAAGCGCCTCAGGAAGGACTGAGCGGGTTCACAGGGGACATCTCGGAACCTGACAGCCCGTCATCCGGTGTCGTGCGGGGCAGGAGTGGTCGTACAGTCGATCCGTCCGTCTCCAACACAGCTGTAGAGAGTGGCGAGCACACGGTGGACGTGCAGAAAAAGCTCGACGAGATCGTCGCGATGGTCTCCAGCGCCCGGTCGATGCCCATGTCGGCCTCGTGCGTGGTCAACCGCGCCGAGCTGCTCTCGATGCTCGAGGAGGTGCGCGCGGCGCTGCCCGACTCCCTGGCCCAGGCACAGGAGCTGATCGGGGACCGCGAGCAGATGGTCGAGCGGGCCCGCCAGGAGGCCGAACGGATCATCGAGGGCGCGCACGCCGAGCGCGGCTCCCTGATCTCCGACACGGAGGTGGCCCGCCGCTCTCAGAACGAGGCCGACCGCATCCTCACCGAGGCTCGCCGGGAGGCCGAGGAGATCCGCGCCGAGGCCGACGACTACGTCGACTCCAAGCTCGCCAACTTCGAGGTCGTCCTCACCAAGACGCTGGGCTCGGTCGGCCGTGGCCGTGAGAAGCTCCTCGGCACCGGTCCCGGGCTCGACGAGCAGGGCTACGAGGACGAGGACGCCCCCGAGCGCAGCCACGACCCCGAGACGCTGCGCCGCGACGCCGACGCGTACGTGGACGTCAAGCTCGGCGCCTTCGAGGCCGTGCTCGCCAAGACCCTGGAGGCCGTCGGCAAGGGCCGCCAGAAGCTGCACGGCCGGATCGCCACCGACGACCTCGGCGCCCTGGCCGAAGACACGACGACGGTCCGGCACTCCAGTGACGCCGACTACCTGGCCGACCTCGCCGCCCTCGCCGACACCCCCGCCCAGGCCCCCGCGACGCCGGCCCAGACGCCGGTGATCCCGGCCCAGCAGGTCGAGCCGGCCTACGCGCAGCAGCAGGACCCCTACGGGTATCAGCAGACCGACCAGTACGGCTACCAGCAGACATATGTCCAGCAGGACGCGTACGGCTACCAGCAGGCCGATCCGTACGCCGCCTACCCGCAGGCGCAGGGGTACGACCAGCAGGGCGTCTACGACCAGGGGCAGGGCTACGACCAGGGGCACCAGGGGCAGGGCTACGACCAGGGCCATGCCCTCGACGAGACCAGCCTCTTCGACACCAGCATGATCAGCGCCGAGCAGCTGCGGGCGTACGAACAGGGACGCGGCGGTCACTGAGGGTTCAGACTGCCCCCGAGCGCACCGGATTGGGCCGAGAGCGAAAGGTCCAGTATCCTGGCTCTTCGGTCGCGCGTACCCTTCGCGATCAGCGCTGCCCGGAACACCACGGGACAGCATCCCCCCGTCGAGTCTCGAAGACCGAAAGCAGGAATGGCCCTGAACGCCCGCCTCGACCACCGCAACCCCCTCGTGTTCGACACACACGAGCTGGGGCGGCGTCCTGGTGCGCTGCAGCGCCTGTCCCGCACGGTCGACGCCCCGAAGGACTTCGGTGTCCAAGGGGTCGTCGGAGTGCCGGAAGGCGCCCCGGTGGAGCTCGAACTCCGACTCGAGTCGGTCATGGAAGGGGTGCTCGTCACAGGCACCGCCCGTGCATCGGCCGAGGGGGAGTGCGTAAGGTGTCTGGAGCCGCTGGAGCTGGAGCTCGAAGCGGACTTCCAGGAGATGTTCTCGTACCCTGACGCCGACGACCGGGGCCGTGCCATCACGGAGCCCGGTGACGACGCCGAGGACGACGAGGACAGGCTCTTTCTCGAGGACGGCATGTTCGACCTCGAGCCTCTGCTGCGTGATGCGGTGGTGCTCGCACTGCCGATGCAGCCGGTGTGCCGGGAAGACTGCCCGGGTCTGTGCTCCGAGTGCGGGGCGCGGCTCGCGGACGACCCGGACCACCACCATGACGCCGTCGACATCCGTTGGGCGGCACTGCAGGGACTCGCCGATTCACTCGAAGACGGCGATAAGGACGAGATGAGCGGCGCCGAAGCGGGCGTCGACGAGAAGCAGGAGAAGTAGCCGTGGCTGTTCCGAAGCGGAAGATGTCGCGCAGCAACACGCGCCACCGCCGGTCGCAGTGGAAGGCTGCGGTCCCCACCCTGGTTGCGTGCGAGCGCTGCCACGAGCCCAAGCAGCAGCACATCGCGTGCCCGTCGTGCGGCACCTACAACAAGCGCCAGGTCCTCGAGGTCTGAGCGGCTGGTGAGAGGTCTGATGTCTGACGCCAAGGCGGACCCAAACGCCAGGAAGAAGGCGGACAACACAGCCTCGTCCCACACGCTTCTGGAAGGGCGGCTCGGCTACAAGCTCGAGTCCGCCCTTCTGGTGCGTGCGCTGACCCATCGTTCCTACGCGTACGAGAACGGCGGTCTGCCGACGAACGAGCGCCTGGAGTTCCTCGGGGACTCCGTCCTCGGCCTCGTCGTCACCGACACGCTGTACCGCATCCACCCCGACCTGCCCGAGGGCCAGCTGGCCAAGCTGCGGGCCGCGGTGGTCAACTCGCGTGCGCTGGCGGAGGTGGGCCGCGGGCTCGAGCTCGGTTCCTTCATCCGGCTCGGCCGGGGCGAGGAGGGCACGGGCGGCCGGGACAAGGCGTCCATCCTCGCCGACACCCTTGAAGCGGTGATCGGCGCTGTCTATCTCGACCAGGGTCTGGACTCGGCGGCGGAGCTGGTGCACCGCCTGTTCGATCCGCTGATCGAGAAGTCCTCGAATCTCGGTGCCGGCCTGGACTGGAAGACCAGCCTCCAGGAGCTGACCGCGACCGAGGGGCTCGGCGTGCCCGAGTACCTGGTCACGGAGACCGGCCCGGACCACGAGAAGACCTTTACTGCTGCCGCCCGCGTCGGAGGCGTCTCGTACGGCACCGGCACCGGCCGCAGCAAGAAGGAGGCGGAGCAGCAGGCCGCGGAGTCGGCCTGGCGCTCCATCCGCGCCGACGCGGACGAGCGCGCGAAGGCGGCGGCCGCGGCGGCGGAGTCTCCCGACGGGGGCACCGATACCGCCTCGGCCCCGGCGAGCGACGCGGCCACGGCCTGAATCCTTCATCACGGACCCCGCCCCGGCGCCCGAGCCGGGGCGGGGTCCGTTTCATGGTGAGGTCCCGGTCCCGGTCGCGGTCGAGGGGCGGGTGAGCTGCCGTTCTCCCGACCGGGCCGGAAGGGCTCGCCAGGGCTCCTTGATCACGAGGTACTCTGCGGACGTCGCCCCTGTTCACCCTTCCGAAGGAGCCCCGTGCCCGAGCTGCCCGAGGTCGAAGTCGTGCGGCGCGGCCTGGAGCGCTGGGCCGCCCACCGGACCGTCGCCGACGTCGAGGTGCTGCATCCGCGCGCCGTCCGCCGGCACACCGCGGGTGGCGAGGACTTCGCGCACCGGCTGAAGGGGCAGCGTCTCGGCGCGCCCAGCCGTCGCGGCAAATACCTCTGGGTCCCGGTGGAAGCCACCGGTGCGGCGATCCTGGCCCACCTCGGCATGAGCGGCCAGCTACTCGTCCAGCCGGACGAGGCCCCGGACGAGAAGCACCTGCGCATCCGTCTCCGGTTCGACGACGCCCTCGGTACCGAGCTGCGCTTCGTCGACCAGCGCACCTTCGGCGGCCTTTCACTGCACGACACCGCCACCGACGGGCTGCCCGACGTCATCGCGCACATCGCCCGTGACCCCCTCGACCCGCTCTTCGACGACGAGGCCTTCCACCAGGCGCTGCGCCGCAAGCGCACGACCATCAAGCGGGCCCTGCTCGACCAGTCGCTGATCAGCGGCGTCGGCAACATCTATGCGGACGAGGCCCTTTGGCGTGCCCGCATCCATTTCGAGCGCCCCACCGCGAACTTCACCCGGCCGCGCACCGCCGAACTCCTCAGCCATGTACGGGACGTGATGAACGCCGCGCTCGCCGTGGGCGGCACGAGCTTCGACAGCCTCTACGTCAACGTCAACGGGGAGTCGGGCTACTTCGACCGGTCACTGGACGCGTACGGCCGCGAGGGACTGCCCTGTCGGCGCTGCGCCACGCCGATGCGCCGCCGCCCCTGGATGAACCGGTCCAGCTACTTCTGCCCGAAGTGCCAGCGGACGCCGCGCCTCCTGCCGTAGACGTCCGCTGTGCATACGCCTAGCCCGCCCGTGCCTCGTCGTACCGGCGGCGGGCCTCGAGCACCTCGTCCATGCGCCCCTCCACGGAGTGGATGAGGGCCAGCAGCCGCTCGGCGACCTCGCGGCCAAGCGGCGTCAGTTCGTAGTCCACGCGCGGGGGGTTCGTCGGCTGGGCCTCGCGGTGCACGAGGCCGTCGCGCTCCAGCGCGTGAAGGGTCTGGGACAGCATCTTCTCGCTGACGCCGTCGACACGGCGACGCAGCTCGTTGAACCGGAACGAGCCCTCGTACAGCGCGCCGAGCGTGAGAGACCCCCAGCGTCCCGTGACGTGCTCCAGCGTGCCCCGCGACGGGCATGCCTTGGAGAACACGTCGTACGGCAGGTTCTGCCCCTGCATGGTGGTCATGTTCGAAGCGTACGCGACCACAGCGCCAACCGGCAGGATGCGCTGACCAGTCGAAGCCCGCCTGCTGGAGCTGGGCGCGGGCAAGCCGGATCACCAGCCTCATGAGGCTGCCAGGGCGCGGGTTCTCACCGATCCGGCTGGGCATCCCTTCTGCATCACCAGTAGCTGACCGGGGGTTCAGGAGGGCTCGACGTCCTCCGCCGACACCTCATACGACACTCAGGCCGGTGGAGGCTCAATGACCCAGTCAAGCGCCGCTGCCAGGGGCTTGGAGCACCCATTTGGAAGATCGCGTATGCGGATAGGTGCTGACCTGCCGAGGCGCTGACCTGCGAGTTCCCGATGCGCCGACTGGGGTTCCCCGCTAGTCCCCGGCGGTCGCCGCCTGATCGGGCACGCAAGGGGCACGCATGCCCTTCGCGCGCCCGTGCGGGCCTCGTCCTCGAGCCAGCAGCGCCCTGATCGACGGCCCCAGTGTGCCACTGCGTGGCTTGTTGGCGGTGGTCAGCCGCAAGCGCACCTCGCTGCCGCTGGTGCTGTCTCGCTGGACTGGTTGGTGCAGCAGCCGTCGCCCGTGGCGTTGGGGTCGGTGCTCTTGCCGAGGGTGTCGGCGTCGGCCTTGACGACGTAGACCTCCCAGGGCTCCTGGCCGGGGCCGTGGACCCACACCTTGTCCTGGAGGGCGTAGCAGCAGGACGTGTCGTTCTCCTCGGAAGTGGTCAGCCCGGCATCCTTCAGACGGCTGGTTGCTGCGGTGACCTGGTCGGTGGACTCGACCTCGACGCCGAGGTGGTCGAGACGGGTCTCCTGTCCGGGCTCGCCCTCGATCAGGACGAGCTTGAGAGGGGGTTCGGTGATGGCGAAGTTGGCGTAGCCCTCGCGCCGCTTGGCCGGTTCGGTGTCGAAGAGCTTCGAGTAGAAGGCGATCGACCCTTCGAGGTCGCTGACACGCAGGGCGAGCTGAGCGCGGGGCATGGCAAGGCTCCCATCGGCTTGCATTGATGTTTGTCGATGCAAGCTTGTGCCTTGGATCGAAGGATGTCAACATAGGCGTATGTCGAAGCAAGAGCTTGCGGTGCTCGGACAGAGCGACGAGAACGGCGCGTGCTGCCCAGGGCTGGTGACCGCGCCCCTGGACGAGGACCAGGCCGCGGAGCTGGCGAAGCTGTTCAAGGCGCTGGGCGGCCCCGTACGCCTGCGGCTGCTGTCGATGATCGCTTCGAGGGCGGGCGGTGAGGTCTGCGTCTGTGACCTGACCCCGGCCTTCGACCTGTCCCAGCCGACGATCTCGCATCATCTCAAGCTGCTGCGGCAGGCCGGTCTGATCGACTGCGAGCGGCGGGGGACGTGGGTCTACTACTGGGCGATGCCCGCCACCCTCGACCGGCTCGCGGCGTTCCTGAAGACGCCGCAGACGGCCGAGGCAACCGCGTGGCCGCCTCGCTGGCACGCCGGGCCCTCGCCGAAGCCGTGGGGTCGGCCGCCCTGGTCGCAGTGGTCGTCGGCTCCGGCATCCAGGCCACCGAGCTGACCAGGGACGTCGGCGTGCAACTGCTGGCCAATTCGCTGGCCACGGTCTTCGTCCTGGGCGTACTCATCACGCTGCTCGCACCGGTCTCCGGCGCCCACTTCAACCCCGTCGTGACGCTCGCGGCCTGGTTCACCGGCCGTTGCAGCGGTGACGGCCCGACAGCGGGGGACGTCGCCGCATACATCCCGGCCCAGATCGCGGGAGCCGTCGGCGGTGCCCTCGTGGCTGATGCCATGTTCGGCAAGCCGCTGGTGCAGTGGTCCGCCCATGACCGCTTCGCGGCTCACCTGTGGCTGGGCGAGGTGGTCGCGACCGCCGGACTCGTCCTGCTGATCTTCGGACTGGCCCGCACTGACCGCGCCCACTTCGGCCCCGCCGCCGTGGCGTCCTACATCGGGGCGGCGTACTGGTTCACGTCCTCCACCTCGTTCGCGAACCCGGCAGTCACCATCGGCCGGGCCTTCACCGACACCTTCGCCGGCATCGCCCCCGGCTCGCTCGGCCCGTTCATCGCGGCCCAGCTGGTCGGTGCCGCGCTGGGGCTGGGGCTGGTGATTGCGGTGTTCGGACGCCCGGCACCCGCGCAGGCCAGCACCGTCCCTCTTCAGGGCGAACCCGAACTCGCTGCCCCCACGCTCCCCTGACCGCCTTCCGCCCAGAAAGACACCCGCCATGACCACCCCTGCTGAGCACCCGTCCGTACTGTTCGTCTGCGTCCACAACGCCGGGCGCTCGCAGATGGCCGCAGCGTTCCTCACGCACCTGGCGGGCGAGCGCGTACAGGTACGCTCCGCCGGGTCGGCACCCGGCGACACGGTCAACCCCGCGGTCGTCGAAGCCATGTCGGAGGCGGGCATCGACATCTCCGCCGAGGTGCCCAAGGTGCTCACCACTGAGGCCGTCCAGGCGTCCGACGTGGTCATCACGATGGGCTGCGGCGACACCTGCCCCGTCTTCCCCGGCAAGCGTTACCTCGACTGGGAGCTCCCCGACCCGGCCGGACAGGGCGTCGACGCCGTCCGCCCCATCCGCGACGAGATCGAAAAGCGTGTCCGCGGCCTGCTCGACGAGATCGCCCCGGTGAGCCAAGCGTGAGTGCGGCGAACGGAGTTCCCATGGTGGCCATGGGCCCCGAATGCCTTGCGATGGCGGATGAGGTCGGCTCCAGCCAGTGATGGGCCTTGCCGGCGTCGATACCGACCCAGAGGGGGGCTGGTCGGTCGGCCATGGGTGTCTCCTCAGCGTCGGGCAGCATCCGTTCCGTCCGGGGACACCCGCCGTCAGCTCCGTAACATGCCCACTCGCCCAGGACGCCTGGCATGAGTCACCGCCCGACGTCTTATCGCGCCATCAGGAGGCAGGCCGCGCCGCAGAGGCGGCGCGCGCCCGCGTCGTGCGCGGGTCTTGACGCGGGGGAGAGCATCAAGGCCCTGAGCGAGTACCTGGGACACCATGGCCCCGGCTTCACCCTGCGGACCTGCACGCACCTGATGCCGTCCAGCGCGACCCGTACGCGGGCCGCCGTCGATGCAGTCTTCGGTGAGCAGAGGACTACCGATGACGGCCCCGCGACGGCCCAGGAGACCTCACAGGGCGCTGACCTGCGGAGTTCTCAGTAACCGAAGTCCTGCGTCCACCAAGGGCCGCCGGCTCCGAAGTGCACTCCGACGCCCAGCGTCTGGAAGTCGCAGTTCAGTATGTTCGCCCGGTGCCCGGGGCTGTTCATCCAGGCGTCCATCACCTCCTGGGCGGTCGCCTGGCCACGGGCTATGTTCTCGCCGCCCAGGTCGGTGATGCCGAGTGCGGCCGCACGGTCCCAGGGGTCCTGGCCGCCCGGGTCGGTGTGGTCGAAGAAGTTCCGCAGGGCCATGTCCAGGCTGAACGCCTCCGCCAGCTTCCGCAGGGGACCGCTCGGGGTCACCGGGCTGCAGCCCGCCTTGGCCCGCTCCTGGTTGACCAGTTTGAGCACCTCGGCCTGGGCCGCCGCCTCGGTGGTCACCTTCGCCGGAGGGGTGGTCTCCGGCTTCTTCGTGTTCTTCTGCGCCGGCGGCGCGGCCGTCGCCGTCTTGGTCGCCGTCGGGGACGGTGTCTTCGAGGGCTCCTGCGCGGGCGCCGACGTCGAAGGGGACGCCGAGGCCGATGGGGCCGCGGTGGGCGTGGCCGTGCGGTCGGAGTCACGGCTCGTGGAGGTGGACCCGCGGCCGTCCGCGGTGCCGCTCGTGCCACCCTGCTCGGTTGCGAAGCCCGACGGGGTGGTGCCCCCCGCCTGGGCGTTGCCGGAGTCACCGCTCACCGAGAACTGCTTGCCGCCCGGCAGTACCCCGGTGGCGACCGCCACGGTGCCCAGCGCGACGGCCGCGGAGACGCCCAGCAGACCCGTGCGCACCGGGGTCGCGGCCCTCTTCTTGCGGTGCGAGCGGGTCGCACGCCGCTCCGCCTCCAGGACCGCGGCAAAGCCGTAGAGGTTCTCCGGACCGTAACCCTCCGCGGGAGGCTGATGCTTCTGCGTGACTTCGGTGGCGCGGCCCCCCGTGGCGGCGCGTCCGGCGGCGGAGCGTCGGTGGCGTCCCATCTGCTGGCCTTCCTGGTCTTGCGGTCAGCGCAACTCACTCGATCGAGTGAGTTTCACATGAGATTCATATGGGTGGGGACGGTACAGCATGACGCAAGGGGAGGAAGTGCCCAGTGGGACATTGGCCGGTTAGCGTGCACCCATGAACGACGATGCACGGCTCGTCGCGTGGGTGCGCGGACGTGTCCAAGGTGTGGGCTTCCGCTGGTTCACCCGGGCCAAGGCGCTGGAGATCGGCAGCCTGTGCGGCTTCGCCCTCAATCTGGACGACGGGCGGGTCCAAGTGGTCGCCGAGGGACCGCGCGAGGGGTGCGAGGGATTGCTGGACTGGCTGCGGGGCGACGACACACCCGGACGTGTGGACGGAGTCACTGAGATTTGGGACACCCCTCGCGGCGGCTACGACGGCTTCGCGATCCGCTGAGACCACCCCACGAAACCGGTCCCGGAGGCGGAGGGACATGCCACTGGCACTTGCCCGGAGCAGAAAGGGCCTGGTGGTTGCCAAGAATCGCCTGTCGTGGCAGGCTCCGCAGGTAAGGATGATCTCCTCGCCCGCAGGGGCCCGCAGGAGCCGTGGCGCCGCCCGTCCAGGGCCGCGCACTCCCGGGTTGCCCGCCGATGCAGGGCGTGATCGTGTTGACCGTCAAACTTTTTGGTGAGACGCTGAAAGCCCCGCGCACCTTAGCTGTTTGGCATGTAAGAACGGCGCAAAACTCAAGAGTGCCAAGCACCGCGGGTGCGAATCCCTCACGACCCACACCGCTTCGGTCGGTCACTCAGTGTGGAGGACCATCCATCATGGCAAAGGCGCTTCTCGGTTACGTCGGCGGCTCCGACCCTCGACTCCTCGCCGAGATGCGACGGCTCCAGCAGCGCGTCCAGGAGCTCGAATCCGAGCTCGTACGGATCCAGGCGGAGAACGACGCGCTGACGGCTGCCGCTTCTCACGACAGGATCATGGAGAGCATCGACGCACACCAGGCGGAGCCTGCGCTCACCTGATCACTGCATCGCTCCACAAAGGCACAAGCAGTGGTTGGGCTGCCCGTATCAACCGCTCACCAGTCAGGGTTGCAAGGGACGCCTCGGCGTCCCTTCTTTCTTGCCCCCGGCACCCTTTCAGTCTCTTTAACGGATGATGTGCCCTGCACGTTCAGGGGTGAAACCGCGGGTTCATGGAGTGAGATACCGGCGGAAGGTAGAGTCCGGCGGCGTGCACCTCAAGGCCCTGACCCTCCGCGGGTTCAAGTCGTTCGCCTCGGCGACCACGCTCCGGTTCGAGCCGGGGATCACGTGTGTCGTGGGCCCGAACGGCTCGGGCAAGTCCAATGTCGTGGACGCGCTCAGCTGGGTCATGGGCGAGCAGGGGGCCAAGTCGCTGCGCGGCGGCAAGATGGAGGACGTCATCTTCGCCGGCACCACCGGGCGCCCACCGCTCGGCCGCGCCGAGGTGTCCCTGACCATCGACAACACCGACGGCGCCCTCCCCATCGAGTACGCCGAGGTCACCATCACGCGGATCATGTTCCGCAACGGCGGCAGCGAGTACCAGATCAACGGCGACACCTGCCGTCTGCTCGACATCCAGGAACTCCTCTCTGACTCCGGCATCGGCCGCGAGATGCACGTGATCGTCGGTCAGGGCCAGCTCGACTCCGTCCTGCACGCCGACCCCATGGGCCGCCGCGCCTTCATCGAAGAGGCCGCGGGTGTGCTCAAACACCGCAAGCGCAAGGAGAAGGCCCTCAGGAAGCTGGACGCCATGCAGGCGAACCTCGCCCGCGTCCAGGACCTGACCGACGAGTTGCGCCGCCAACTCAAGCCGCTGGGACGGCAGGCGGCCGTGGCACGCCGGGCGGCCGTGATCCAGGCCGACCTCCGCGACGCCCGGCTGCGCCTGCTCGCCGACGATCTCGTACGGCTGCGGGAGGCACTCAAGTCAGAGATCGCGGACGAGGCCGCGCTCAAGGAGCGCAAGGAGGCCGCCGAGGCCGAGCTGAAGAGGGCACTGCAGCGAGAGGCGCTCCTGGAGGACGAGGTACGGCGGCTGACGCCGCGTCTGCAGCGCGCCCAGCAGACCTGGTACGAGTTGTCGCAGCTCGCCGAGCGGGTGCGCGGCACCGTCTCGCTGGCCGACGCCCGGGTCAAGAGCGCGACCTCCGCGCCCCCGGAGGAGCGGCGCGGACGCGACCCCGAGGACATGGAGCGCGAGGCCGCGCGCATCCGCGAGCAGGAGGCCGAGCTGGAGGCGGCCCTGGAAGCGGCGGAGCGCGCGCTGGAGGACACCGTCGCGCACCGGGCCGAGTTGGAGCGCGAACTGGCGATCGAGGAGCGGCGGCTGAAGGACGCGGCCCGAGCCATCGCCGACCGCCGAGAGGGCCTGGCCCGGTTGAACGGGCAGGTCAACGCCGCCCGTTCGCGTGCCGCCTCCGCCCAGGCCGAGATCGACCGGCTCGCCGCCGCCCGTGACGAGGCGCAGGAGCGCGCCGTCGCCGCCCAGGAGGAGTACGAGGCCCTCAAAGCCGAGGTCGACGGACTCGACGCCGGAGACGCGGATCTGACCGAGCAGCACGAGGCGGTGAAGCGGACCCTCGCGGAGGCGGAGTCGGCCCTCTCGGCGGCCCGCGAGGCGGCCACCGCCGCCGAGCGCCGGCGCGCCGCCGTCGCGGCCCGCCACGAGGCCCTCGCCCTGGGCCTGCGCCGTAAGGACGGCACGGGCGCCCTGCTCGGCGCGAGGGACCGTCTCTCCGGACTCCTGGGCCCGGCGGCCGAACTGCTGACGGTGACACCTGGATACGAGGTGCCGCTGGCGGCCGCCTTCGGTGCCGCCGCGGACGCGATCGCCGTGACGAGCCCGGCCGAGGCGGCCGAGGCGATCAGGCTGCTGCGCAAGCAGGACGCGGGGCGGGCGGCGCTGTTGCTGGCGGGGGCGCCGGAGGAGCCGGCAGGCGAGGCACGCGTCGGCGGCGGCGGTGCGGCCGGGGACCCGAGTGCGAGCGGGGACGCGAACGGCCCGGGCGTCGCTTCAGCTGCCATGGGCGCGACCGGCTCGGACGGCAGGCAGCCCCACGCCCTCGACGCCCCAGCCGTCATCCGTGGCGGCGAGCCCGCTGAAGCGCGGGGTGCCCTGGGCGGCGTGCCCCGGCCGTCCCGTGCCGACGGGCCTGCCTTCGCGGCCGATCTCGTCCGCGGTCCCGCCGAGCTGATGCCCGCCGTGCGGCGGCTGCTGCGCGGCATCGTCGTGGTCGGCACCCTCGAGGACGCCGAGGAATTCGTCTACACGCGACCTGATCTGACCGCCGTCACTGCCGAGGGCGATCTCCTCGGGGCGCACTTCGCGCACGGCGGGTCCGCCGGGGCGCCGAGCCTGCTCGAGGTGCAGGCCTCCGTCGACGAGGCCGCCGCCGAGCTGGAGGAACTCGCCGTCAGATGCGAGGAATTGACTGAGGAACAGCGGCTCGCGGGGGTTCGCCGCAAGGAGTGCGCCGCCCTCGTCGAGGAGCTGGCGGAACGGCGGCGTGCGGCCGAACGGGAGAAGTCCGCCGTCGCCCAGCAGCTGGGACGGCTGGCCGGGCAGGCGCGGGGCGCCGCCGGGGAGGCGGAGCGCTCCACCGCGGCGGCTGCCCGGGCCCAGGAGGCCCTGGAGAAGGCCCTGGGGGAAGTCGAGGAACTCGCCGAGCGGCTCGCCGTCGCCGAGGAGATGCCGGTGGAGGAGGAGCCCGACACCTCCGTACGCGACCGGCTCGTCGCCGACGGGGCGAACGCGCGGCAGACCGAGATGGAGGCCCGGCTGCAGGTCCGTACGCACGAGGAGCGGGTCAAAGGGCTGGCCGGACGCGCCGACTCCCTCGACCGGGGCGCCCGTGCCGAACGCGAGGCACGCGCGCGTGCCGAACAGCGGCGGGCCCGGCTGCGGCACGAGGCCGCCGTGGCGGAGGCCGTCGCCTCCGGCGCCCGGCAGCTCCTCGCCCACGTCGAGGTGTCCCTGAAACGTGCGGAAGCCGAGCGCACCGCCGCCGAGGCGGCCAAAGCCCGCCGCGAGGAGGAGCTCGCCGCCGCCCGTATCGAGGGCCGCGACCTCAAGGCGGAGCTCGACAAGCTCACGGACTCCGTCCACCGCGGCGAGGTGCTCGGCGCCGAGAAGCGGCTGCGCATAGAACAGCTGGAGACCAAGGCGCTGGAGGAACTCGGTGTCGAACCGGCGGGGCTGATCGCCGAGTACGGCCCCGACCAGCCGGTGCCGCCCTCGCCGCCCGCCGAGGGCGAGGAGCTGCCCGAGGACCCCGAGCACCCGCGCAACCAGCCCCGCCGGTTCGTGCGCGTCGAGCAGGAGAAGCGGCTCAAGGCCGCCGAGCGGGCCTACCAGCAGCTCGGCAAGGTCAATCCGCTCGCCCTGGAGGAGTTCGCGGCGCTGGAGGAGCGGCACAAGTTCCTCAGCGAGCAGCTGGAGGACCTCAAGAAGACCCGCGCCGACCTGCTCCAGGTGGTGAAGGAGGTCGACGAGCGCGTCGAGCAGGTCTTCACCGAGGCGTACCGGGACACGGCCCGGGAGTTCGAGGGTGTCTTCAGCCGGCTGTTCCCGGGCGGTGAGGGGCGACTCGTGCTGACCGACCCGGACAACATGCTCACCACGGGCGTCGACGTCGAGGCGCGTCCGCCGGGCAAGAAGGTCAAGCGGCTGTCCCTGCTCTCCGGCGGCGAGCGGTCGCTGACCGCCGTCGCGATGCTGGTGTCCATCTTCAAGGCGCGGCCCAGCCCGTTCTACGTCATGGACGAGGTCGAGGCGGCCCTCGACGACACGAACCTGCAGCGGCTGATCCGCATCATGCAGGAGCTGCAGGAGGCCTCGCAGCTGATCGTTATCACGCACCAGAAGCGGACGATGGAGGTCGCCGACGCGCTGTACGGCGTCTCCATGCAGGGTGACGGTGTGTCGAAGGTCATCTCCCAACGGCTGCGCTAGATGCATGTGAGCTACACGTGTCCTGACCTGCGCCTCTCTTAAAATTCAACTCCTGAACGCAATCGGCTAGCGCTTGCGGTAAAGCGCCAGGACTTCAGCCCTATTGACTTCGAAACTTGAAGGCATAGCCTCTGCAATGTTGTTTTTACCTTCAGGTCTCGCTACCTGACAGGGCTCGCCCCCACCCCGGCGGCCTTGCCGGTGGCCCGAGGAGTTACACACGTGACCAGCACAGCGCAGGCACCTCAGACAGGAGCCAGGACGGCTCACCCCGAACATCTCGGGCATGTCATCTTCATCGCGGCGGCGGCCGCCATGGGCGGCTTCCTCTTCGGCTACGACAGCTCCGTGATCAACGGCGCCGTCGAGGCCATCCGGGACCGCTACGACATCGGCTCCGCAGCGCTGGCCCAGGTCATCGCCATCGCCCTGATCGGCTGTGCCATCGGTGCCGCCACCGCGGGCCGGATAGCCGACCGCATCGGCCGCATCCGGTGCATGCAGATCGCAGCGGTCCTCTTCACCATCAGCGCCGTCGGCTCCGCGCTGCCGTTCGCCCTGTGGGACCTCGCCCTGTGGCGCGTCATCGGCGGCTTCGCCATCGGCATGGCCTCCGTGATCGGCCCCGCCTACATCGCCGAGGTGGCCCCGCCCGCCTACCGCGGTCGGCTCGGCTCCTTCCAGCAGGCCGCGATCGTCATCGGCATCGCCATCTCGCAGCTGGTCAACTGGGGTCTGCTGAACGCCACGGGCGGCGACCAGCGCGGCAAGCTGATGGGCCTGGAAGCCTGGCAGGTCATGCTCGGCGTCATGGTCGTCCCTGCCATCCTCTACGGCCTGCTCTCCTTCGCCATCCCCGAGTCCCCGCGCTTCCTGCTCTCCGTCGGCAAGCGCGAGCGCGCCCGGGAGATCCTCGCCGAGGTCGAGGGCAAGGAGGTCGACCTGGACGCCCGCGTCGCCGAGATCGAGCACGCGATGAAGAGCGAGCACAAGTCGGCCTTCAAGGACCTGCTGGGCGGCGGCTTCTTCTTCAAGCCGATCGTCTGGATCGGCATCGGCCTGTCGGTCTTCCAGCAGTTCGTCGGCATCAACGTCGCGTTCTACTACTCCTCGACGCTGTGGCAGTCGGTCGGCGTCGACCCGACGGACTCGTTCTTCTACTCGTTCACAACGTCGATCATCAACATCGTCGGCACCGTGATCGCGATGA
Organism: Streptomyces sp. NPDC022910; assembly: GCF_055561075.1. Classification (NCBI taxonomy): domain Bacteria; kingdom Bacillati; phylum Actinomycetota; class Actinomycetes; order Kitasatosporales; family Streptomycetaceae; genus Streptomyces; species Streptomyces sp. NPDC022910. The sequence goes on along the minus strand of NZ_JBVHHL010000008.1, from coordinate 87,866 downwards.
TCTTCGTGGACCGCATCGGCCGCAGGCCGCTCGCGCTCGTCGGGTCGGTCGGCATGGCGGTCGGTCTGGCTCTGGAGGCCTGGGCGTTCTCCTCCCACCTCGTCGACGGCAAGCTCCCGGCCGCCCAGGGCTGGATCGCCCTGATCGCCGCCCATGTGTTCGTCCTCTTCTTCGCCCTGTCCTGGGGTGTGGTCGTCTGGGTCATGCTCGGCGAGATGTTCCCGAACAAGATCCGCGCCGCCGCCCTGGGCGTGGCCGCCGCCGCGCAGTGGATCGCCAACTGGGCCATCACCGCGAGCTTCCCGTCACTGGCCGACTGGAACCTCTCCGCGACCTACGTGATCTACGCGGCCTTCGCCGCGCTCTCCGTCCCGTTCGTTGTGAAGTTCGTGAAGGAGACGAAGGGCAAGGCCCTGGAGGAGATGGGCTGACCCGTCGCTTCGAGCTCGGGGAGAAAAGCCGCATCCCCGCTGCCCCTCTCCTCGGATCCTGCCGCCGCCCGGCCCGGTCACTGACCGTGCCGGGCGGGGGTGTTTTCGGGCTCGTTCGCCTCCGGGGCGCGCCGCTGCGCGGAGGCGGCGACATACGACGATCAGTCCTCCAGACGGGGGAGCACGCTCTCGCAGAAGAGGTGCAGGCTGCGCCAGCCCTCGTCGAGGGGCATTCCGCCGGACAGCGGGTGCAGGACGTAGTTGTCCAGGCTCAGGGCCACGCACTCGTCGGGCGTCAGGATCCGGTAGACGCCCTCCGCGCGCAGTTCGTCCACCGTCGTGGCCGACGACTTCACCGCCGAGCGGATGCCGCCCGACTGCCAGGAGGCGTACGTACGCGCCTCGTGGAGGAAGTGCTCGCCGTAGTGCGCCCACGCCCGGTCGGGATCCTCGGTGATGTGCAGCAGCGGGGTCTCGGCGGCGGGCATCATCGTCCAGCCCTCGCTGCCGTACTCCACGAGCCGCTCCTTGTAATACGTCTCCAGCTCCGGCAGGTGCGCGCTCGGGAAGAAGGGCAGGCCCAGGCGGGCGGCGCGGCGGGCCGCCGCCTTCGAGGAGCCGCCCACCAGCAGCAGGGGGTGCGGGTCGCTGCAGGGGCGGGGGGTGACGCGCACGGTGCGGCCGCGAAACGGGAACTCCTCGCCGGTCCAGGCCCGGAGCAGGGTGTCGAGAAGCTCGTCCTGGAGCCTTCCGCGCTGCTTCCACTCCACGTCGAAGAGGGCGTATTCCTCGGGCCGGTAGCCGATTCCGGCGACGGTGACCAGCCGGCCTCCGCTGAGCAGATCCAGCACGGCGATCTCCTCGGCCAGCCGTAGCGGGTCGTGCAGCGGGCCGATGACCGCGGAGACGGTGACCGCGAGCCGCCGGGTCGCTCCGAAGACCGCGCCGGCGAAGGCGAAGGGCGTCGGCAGCCAGTTGTTCGCGACCCCGTGGTGCTCCTCCGTCTGCACGGTGGTGATTCCGTGGTCATCGGCGTACGCGGCCATCTCCAGGGCCGCCCGGTAGCGGGCGCCGAGCGAGGCGGGGGTGGCACCGGGCTCGACGAGGTTGAACCGTACGACCGTGACGGGCATGGAGAGGCCCCCTTCGCCTACGCCGGGCGGGTGTGCAGGGAAACGTTAGCTGACAGGGTGTCAGGTAACCAGGGGTGCGCGGCCATCTCCGGAGCCGCCGCCGAACGAGGGGCGAGGGTGTGTCACGGCCCACTTCATGAGCCGTGTCACACCCTGGGGACGCTGCTCTGCGTAACCGACGGGCCTTCGGATACTGGACCCGTCGTGACTCCGCCCCTGACGGGCTTCCGGCCGACGCGAGGGCGGACCGCGGGCCGGCCCGGCCCGGAGGGGCCTCTGGCCCCGCGCGTACGACGAACGGCCGAGCAGGAGGTCACGCCATACTGGGGGTGTTATGGAAATCGTCATCCTTGCTGTAGTCATCGCCGTGGTCGTGCTCGTCGCGCTCGGCGGGCTCCTCGTCGGCAGCCGGCGGAAGAAGCCGCTGCCCCCGGCGCCCCCCACGACGCCCGACATCACCGCCCCTCCGGCCGAGCCGCACGTCGGCGAAGAGGCCGAGACACCGCGCGACGAGGAGCGCCGGACGATCGAGGAGGTGGACCTTCCAGAAGGTTCCGCTCCCGTCGTCGTCGAGGAGCCGCCCGTCGTCGAAGCGCCCCCGATCGAGATCCCCGAGCCGACCGCCGGCCGTCTGGTCCGTCTGCGCGCCCGCCTGTCCCGCTCGCAGAACGCGCTCGGCAAGGGGCTGCTCACGCTCCTGTCCCGCGAGCACCTCGACGACGAGACCTGGGAGGAGATCGAGGACACCCTGCTCACCGCCGACGTCGGCGTGCAGCCCACCCAGGAGCTGGTCGAGCGGTTGCGTGAGCGCGTGAAGGTGCTCGGCACCCGCACGCCCGAGGAGCTGCGCGGGCTGCTGCGCGAGGAGCTGCTCACGCTGGTCGGTCCCGACATGGACCGCACCGTCAAGACCGAGCCCGAGGCCAGCAAGCCCGGCATCGTGATGGTCGTCGGCGTGAACGGCACCGGCAAGACCACCACCACCGGCAAGCTCGCCCGCGTCCTCGTGGCCGACGGCCGCACCGTCGTCCTCGGCGCCGCGGACACCTTCCGGGCCGCCGCCGCCGACCAGCTGCAGACGTGGGGCGAGCGGGTCGGTGCCTACACCGTGCGCGGTCCCGAGGCCGGCGACCCCGCCTCCGTGGCCTTCGACGCGGTCAAGGAAGGCAAGGAGATGGGCTACGACGTCGTGCTCATCGACACCGCGGGCCGCCTGCACACCAAGACCGGCCTCATGGACGAGCTGGGCAAGGTCAAGCGCGTCGTTGAGAAGCACGCCCCGCTGGATGAGGTGCTGCTCGTCCTCGACGCCACGACCGGGCAGAACGGTCTCGTCCAGGCCCGAGTCTTCGGCGAGGTCGTGGACATCACCGGCATCGTGCTCACCAAGCTCGACGGCACGGCCAAGGGCGGCATCGTGGTCGCGGTCCAGCGCGAGCTGGGCGTGCCGGTGAAGCTGATCGGTCTCGGCGAGGGCGCCGACGACCTGGCGCCGTTCGACCCGGAAGCGTTCGTGGATGCGCTTATCGGCGACTGACGGCACACGACGCGGCGTACGGCGTCACCGGCGGCGTACGAGAAGAAGGGCTCCGGCCACATGGTGCAGATGTGGCTGGGGCCCTGCTGTCTTTTGCGCCTGATCCGGTGTCGCTCTCGCGGACCTGGTCGCTCGCCGTCGTGGTGCCTCGATCGATGGTTGCGGTGCGTGGATGGCGAGAAATGCACGAGAGGCCGAGAAAGGCCCCCGTCGCACGGTGCAGATGCGGCAAGGGCCCTTCGCTGGTGCTGACCGGCAAGGCTATGCGCGTGAGCGGTGGGCCACGTATGCCAGCGTGCCGATCAGCAGGCGCGCGGCCGGCGGCTTCGTCGCCGAGTCGAGGGCGGGGGAACGCAGCCAGCGGACCGGGCCGAGCCCCCCGCGGTCCGAGGGCGGGGCGGTGATGTATGTGCCCGGGCCCAGCGCGTGCAGGTCGAGCGCCGTGTCGTCCCACGCCATCCGGTACAGCAGCGCGGGCAGCTCGGCCGCGGAGCCCGGGGCGACGAAGAAGTGGGCGCGGCCCTCCGGGGTCGCCATCACTGGGCCGAGCGGGAGGCCCATGCGCTCCAGCCGGATCAGCGCGCGCCGCCCGGCCGCCTCGGCGACCTCGATCACATCGAACGCGCGGCCGACCGGAAGCATCACCGCGGCGCCCGGGACCTCGGCCCAGGTCTCGGTCGCCTCGTCGAGTGTCGCGCCGGCGCGCACGACGGGCGCGAAGTCCAGAGGATGCGCGCCCGGCATGCCGCAGTCCCTCTTGCCGCACGAGCACGCCCCCGCGGCCGCCCGTGCGCCGGGCACCACGTCCCAGCCCCACAGGCCCGTGTACTCGGCCACGGCGGTGCACTCCGACGAGCGGCCCCGGCGCCGAGCGCCGGGCCTGATCTCGCGGATGGCCCGCGTGCCGCCGATCGTGAAGCCCATGCCCCCTCCAACGGGTCCAACGCGCCGATGGTTACGCGGTGGAAGCGAAACGTGACTCTGTGTTTCCGGCCCGCCGGTGGGTGCCGTGCTGTTCGAGCGGCTTCCCGTTGCATCCGGGGTGGTGCGTTCGGCGGTGCGCGCCGGTAAGTGCACCGCTCCATCCGCTTCCGGCTGTCATGTGTCAAGTGAATCGCGCGCTGGCGGTGGTGAGTTCATTCGAAGGGGTGGCGAATGGTGGCGTTTCTGGAATCGCCATGGCTGCGTGCGTGATCGTAGGATTACTTTGAGTGCACGAGTCCTGGGGACGCACGCACTCGTGGGTATGCCGGAGGCAAGGCGGTTTTCCGTTCGGCGGGTGAGAACTGCCGGACGCGGGACCGTATTCACCGGCATTCTGGTAGGGCTTGGCGCACACAGCGCACAAGTGGTTTGAGGGATGGGGGCGTTCCAGTGGGCGACAACGGCGGAAGCGGCGCGAACGCTGACAAGCGCCCCAACGAGCTGCTCGGTTCATGGTTTGTGCGCAGCGGCTGGTCGAAGGGCGAGCTGGCGCGTCAAGTGAACCGCAGGGCCCGCCAGTTGGGGGCCAGTCACATCTCCACAGACACCTCACGGGTGCGCCGCTGGCTCGACGGAGAGAATCCGCGCGAGCCGATCCCCCGGATCCTTTCGGAGCTGTTCTCCGAGCGCTTCGGCTGTGTGGTCGCCGTCGAGGACCTTGGGCTGCGCACCGCCCATCAGTCACCCTCCGTGTCCGGAATCGACCTGCCCTGGACGGGCCCGCAGACGGTGGCGCTGATCAGTGAGTTCTCGCGCAGCGACCTGATGCTGGCGCGGCGCGGTTTCCTCGGGAGCTCGCTGGCCCTGTCCGCGGGCCCGGCCCTCATCGAGCCCATGCAGCGCTGGCTCGTGCCGGGCCCCACCGCCCCGCGCGAGGAGCCCGAGCCCGCGTCCTCCGCGCGCAACCGGGGCCGGCTGTCCAGGCCAGAGCTCGACCTCCTCGAGACCACCACCGTGATGTTCCGCAAGTGGGACGCCCAGTGCGGCGGCGGTCTGCGCCGCAAGGCCGTCGTCGGCCAGCTGCACGAGGTGACCGACCTCCTCCAGGAGCCCCAGCCCGAGTCCACTGCCAGGCGGCTCTTCAAGGTCGCCGCCGAGCTGGCCGAGCTGGCCGGCTGGATGAGCTACGACGTCGGGCTGCAGCCCACCGCCCAGAAGTACTTCGTCCTCGCCCTGCACGCCGCCAAGGAAGCGGGCGACAAGCCGCTGGGTTCGTACGTCCTTTCCAGCATGAGCCGCCAGATGATCCACCTCGGCCGGCCCGAGGACGCCCTGGAGCTCATCCACCTCGCCCAGTACGGCAGCCGGGACTGCGCGAGCCCGCGAACCCAGGCGATGCTGTATGCGATGGAGGCCCGCGCCTACGCGAACATGGGGCAGCCCGGCAAGTGCAAGCGTGCCGTCCGGATGGCGGAGGACACCTTCGCCGACGCGCTCGAGTTCGACGAGCCCGAGCCCGACTGGATCCGCTTCTTCTCCGAGGCCGAGCTGCACGCGGAGAACTCCCACTCGTTCCGCGACCTCGCCTACGTCGCGGGCCGCAGCCCCACCTACGCCTCCCTCGCGGAGCCCCTGATGCAGCAGGCCGTCGACCTCTTCGCCGGGGACAGTGAGCACCAGCGGTCGTACGCACTCAACCTCATCGGCATGGCCACCGTGCACCTGCTGCAGCGCGAGCCCGAGCAGAGCGCGGTGCTGGCCGAGCGGTCCATGCAAATCGCCAAAAAGGTGCGGTCCGAACGTGTCAACACTCGTATTCGAAAGACTGTCGACACGGCTGTACGCGATTTCGGTGATCTTTCCGAGGTCGTCGACCTGACCGACCAGCTCGCCACCCATCTTCCCGAGACCGCCGACGCGGTCTGACCCCGTCCGGGCCCGTTACTCGCACGGGCTCCATGGAACCCCGGCCGCGGCCGCCATCCCGTACTGCCCGACTCGGCTCCCCCATGCCAGGTCATCGGATGGCCGTCGCGGTCGGCCTGCACCGCAACCTTTGAATGAGGAATCCCGCGGCGACGAGCCGGTGCGGCAGCTGCGCCGGTTTATGCGCTAGAAGGGACGTTTACGAAAGGTTGCGTCACGATAACGATCAATGCGGCCGGCATCCGGCAGTTCATCAACCCGTAACACGCCCAGCGCCTTCGTCACTGCGGTGAAACATCGAGGGGCTTCGACCGAAACCGCACTGCGCCAATCTCGTGGCGCATAACCGGCCCACCCCTCATGACCAGACCGCTCTCAGGCTTCGCCCGCACGGGGCCGTACCAACCGACGAGGAGACGCCGATGGCACCAGCCATCATGCTTGCGGCGGACGCACCCAAGCTGTCGTCCGCCAACACAGGCTTCATGCTGATCTGTTCCGCCCTGGTGATGCTCATGACACCGGGCCTGGCCTTCTTCTACGGAGGCATGGTCCGCGTCAAGAGCACCCTGAACATGCTGATGATGAGCTTCATCAGCCTCGGGATCGTCACCATCCTGTGGGTGCTCTACGGCTTCTCCATGGCATTCGGCACCGACAAGGGCTCGATCGTCGGCTGGACCTCCGACTGGGTCGGATTCAGCGGCATCGGCAAGACGGACCTGTGGCCCGGCTACACCATCCCCGTCTTCGTCTTCGCCGTCTTCCAGCTGATGTTCGCCATCATCACGCCCGCCCTGATAAGCGGCGCCCTGGCGGACCGCGTGAAGTTCACGGCCTGGTCGATCTTCCTGGTGCTGTGGGCCACGATCGTGTACTTCCCGGTCGCCCACTGGGTATGGGGCACCGGCGGCTGGGCCTTCGACCTCGGCGTGATCGACTTCGCCGGTGGTACGGCGGTCCACATCAACGCCGGTGCCGCGGCGCTGGGCGTGATCCTCGTCATCGGCAAGCGCGTCGGCTTCAAGAAGGACCCGATGCGTCCGCACAGCCTTCCGCTGGTCATGCTGGGCGCCGGTCTCCTGTGGTTCGGCTGGTTCGGCTTCAACGCCGGCTCCTGGCTCGGCAACGACGACGGCGTCGGCCCGCTGATGTTCGTCAACACGCAGATCGCCACCGCGGCAGCCATGCTGGCCTGGCTCGCCTACGAGAAGATCCGCCACGGCGCGTTCACCACGCTGGGCGCCGCCTCCGGTGCCGTCGCCGGTCTGGTCGCGATCACCCCGTCCGGTGGTGCGGTCTCCCCGCTCGGCGCGATCGCCGTCGGTGCCATCGCCGGTGTCGCGTGCGCCGCGGCCGTGGGCCTGAAGTTCAAGTTCGGCTACGACGACTCCCTCGACGTCGTCGGTGTCCACATGGTCGGCGGTGTCATCGGCTCCCTGCTGATCGGCTTCTTCGCCAGCGGCAAGGGCCAGTCCGAGGTCAAGGGCCTCTTCTACGGCGGCGGCATGGACCAGTTCTGGAAGCAGTGCGCCGGTGTCTTCGCGGTCCTGGCCTACTCCCTGATCGCCTCCGCGATCCTCGCCTTCCTCCTCGACAAGACGATCGGCATGCGCGTCCCCGAGGACGAGGAGGTCTCCGGTATCGACCAGGCCGAGCACGCCGAGACCGCATACGACTTCAGCGGTGCGGGCGGCGGCATCGTCGGGTCCGCCGCTTCGGTCCTGGCCGCCACGGAGAGCAAGAAGGTGGACGCATGAAGCTCATCACCGCCGTCGTGAAGCCCCACCGCCTCGACGAGATCAAGGAGGCCCTCCAGGCCTTCGGGGTACACGGTCTGACGGTCACCGAAGCCAGCGGCTACGGTCGTCAGCGGGGACACACCGAGGTCTACCGGGGCGCCGAGTACACGGTCGACCTGGTGCCCAAGATCCGCATCGAGGTGCTGGCCGAGGACGACGACGCCGAACAGCTGATCGACGTCATCGTCAAGGCGGCCCGCACCGGCAAGATCGGGGACGGCAAGGTCTGGTCCATCCCGGTCGAGACGGCCGTCCGGGTCCGGACCGGCGAGCGCGGACCCGACGCGCTGTAAGGCACCAAGGAACAGGAGTCGCTGGGTGACGAGTACCGACGTACGAACGGAAGCAGAGGGCTCGGGACCCAGCGGCTACGCGGCGGCCCGGCTGCGCCTCCTCCAGGAGGGGGCGCAGTCCGGGCCGCCGCGCCGTGCGGCCCTGGCCGAGCTGACGGACGGCTGGCTCGCCGAGCTGTTCACCGCCGGCGCCGAAGGGCTGCGCGATGTCGCCCTGGTCGCCGTCGGCGGATACGGCCGCGGCGAACTGTCCCCGCGCAGCGACCTCGATCTGCTTCTGCTGCACGACGGTGGCGACAGCAAGGCCGTCGCCGCTCTCGCCGACCGCATCTGGTACCCCGTCTGGGACCTGGGTCTCGCCCTCGACCACTCCGTTCGCACCCCGGCCGAGGCCCGTAAGACCGCCGGTGAGGACCTCAAGGCGCAGCTGGGCCTGCTCGACGCGCGGCATCTGGCGGGCGACCTCGGGCTGACCGCGGGCCTGCGTACGGCCGTCCTCGCCGACTGGCGCAACCAGGCGCCGAAACGTCTCCCGGAGCTCCAGAAACTGTGCGCCGAACGGGCCGAGCGGCAGGGTGAGCTGCAGTACCTGCTGGAGCCGGACCTCAAGGAGGCGCGGGGCGGGCTGCGCGACGCCACCGCCCTGCGCGCGGTGGCCGCCTCCTGGCTCGCGGACGCCCCGCGCGAGGGGCTGGCGGACGCCCGGCGCAGGCTGCTGGACGTACGGGACGCGCTGCATCTGACCACCGGACGCGCCACCGACCGGCTGGCGCTGCAGGAACAGGACCAGGTCGCCGCCGAGCTCGGGCTGCTGGACGCCGACACGCTGCTGCGCCAGGTGTACGAGGCGGCGCGCGTTATCTCGTATGCGAGCGATGTGACGTGGCGCGAGGTGGGCCGAGTCCTGCGGTCGCGCGCCGTGCGGCCGCGGCTGCGCGCCATGCTCGGGGGCGCCAAACCGGCCCCGGAGCGGTCACCGCTGGCGGAAGGCGTGGTGGAACAGGACGGCGAGGTGGTGCTCGCACGCGCCGCGCGCCCGGAGCGCGACCCCGTGCTGCCCCTGCGTGCCGCCGCGGCCGCCGCCCAGGCGGGTCTCCCGCTCTCCCTGCACGCCGTACGGCACATGGCCTCCACCGCGCGCGCCCTGCCCACGCCCTGGCCCGCCGAGGCGCGGGAACAGCTCGTGACCCTGCTGGGCTCCGGCCGCCCGACCGTCGAGGTCTGGGAGTCCCTCGAGGCCGAGGGTCTGATCACCCGCCTGCTGCCCGACTGGGAGCGCGTGCGCTGCCGCCCCCAGCGCAACGCCGTGCACATCTGGACCGTCGACCGGCACCTCATCGAGACGGCCGTGCGCGCCTCCGAACTGACCCGCCGCGTCGGCCGGCCCGACCTGCTCCTGGTCGCCGCGCTCCTGCACGACATCGGCAAGGGCTGGCCCGGCGACCACTCCGTCGCGGGCGAGATCATCGCGCGGGACGTGGCGGCCCGCATCGGCTTCGACCGCGACGACGTCGCCGTCCTCGCCGGCCTCGTACGCAACCATCTCCTGCTGGTCGAGACGGCGACCCGGCGCGATCTGGAGGACCCGGCCACCGTGCGCGCGGTCGCCGAGGCCGTCGGCTCGCAGAGCACGCTGGAGCTGCTGCACGCGCTCACCGAGGCGGACGCCCTGGCCACCGGGCCCGCCGCCTGGTCGTCCTGGCGGGGCACGCTGGTGAGCGACCTGGTCAAGCGGGTCGCGGCGGTGCTGGCGGGCGACGAGCCCGCGGACCCGGAGGCCGCCACTCCCACCGCCGAGCAGGAGCGGCTCTCCATCGAAGCGTTCCGTACGGGCGGGCCGGTCCTGGCGCTGCGCGCGCAGACCGAGCCGCCGTCCGAGGAGCCGTCCGGCGAGCCGGAACCTCTCGGCGTGGAACTGCTCATCGCCGTCCCGGACCAGCCCGGGGTGCTGCCCGCGGTATCGGGCGTGCTGGCCATGCACCGCCTCACCGTCCGCACGGCGGAGTTGCGCGCCCTGGACCTGCCGGACGGCGTCCACGAGGGCTCGGTCCTGCTGCTGGACTGGCGGGTCGCGGCGGAGTACGGCTCGCTGCCGCAGGCCGCTCGGCTGCGCGCCGACCTGGTACGGGCCTTGGACGGCTCCCTGGACATCGCGGCCCGCCTGGCGGAGCGGGACGCCGCCTACCCCCGCCGCCGGGGCGTGGTGGCGCCCCCACCGCGTGTGACGGTGGCCCCGGCGGCCTCGCGGCACGCCACGGTGATCGAGGTACGGGCCCAGGACGCACCGGGGCTGCTGTTCCGGATCGGGCGGGCGCTGGAGAAGTCGGGCGTACAGGTGCGCAGCGCCCATGTCAGCACCCTGGGTGCGAACGCGGTGGACGCCTTCTATGTGACAACGGCCACGGGCGCGCCGCTGCCGAGGGAGGACGCCGCGTCCGTGGCGCGGATGCTGGAGGAGGCGTTGCGGGCGTGACTCCCGGCTGATCCCGCCGAGGCCGGATCGTGTCCCCGCTCGCTGCATCCGGCGGGCGGGGACGATTTGCTTGCCGGGCCGGATACCCTGGAGGGCAGCCCAAAACGACCCCGACCCCGAGGACCGACGCCGCCGTGTTCGATACCCTCTCCGACCGCCTCAGCGCGACTTTCAAAAGCCTCCGCGGGAAAGGCAGGCTCTCCGAGGCGGACATCGACGCCACCGCGCGCGAGATCCGCATCGCGCTCCTCGAAGCGGACGTGGCGCTGCCGGTCGTCCGGACCTTCATCAAGAACGTCAAGGAGCGGGCCCTCGGCGCCGAGGTCTCCCGGGCCCTGAACCCGGCCCAGCAGGTCCTCAAGATCGTCAACGATGAGCTGGTCACGATCCTCGGCGGCGAGACCCGCCGCCTCCGGTTCGCCAAGCAGCCCCCGACGGTGATCATGCTGGCGGGTCTGCAGGGTGCCGGTAAGACCACTCTCGCGGGCAAGCTCGCCAAGTGGCTCAAGGAGCAGGGCCACTCGCCGCTGCTGGTCGCAGCCGACCTCCAGCGTCCGAACGCCGTCAACCAGCTCAGCGTGGTCGCCGAGCGTGCGGGCGTGGCCGTCTTCGCGCCGGAGCCGGGCAACGGCGTCGGCGACCCGGTCAAGGTCGCCAGGGACTCCATCGACTTCGCGAAGACCAAGGTCCACGACCTCGTGATCGTGGACACCGCCGGCCGCCTCGGCATCGACCAGGAGATGATGCAGCAGGCCGCGGACATCCGGGACGCGGTCTCGCCCGACGAGATCCTCTTCGTCGTCGACGCGATGATCGGTCAGGACGCCGTCAACACGGCGGAGGCCTTCCGCGACGGCGTCGGCTTCGACGGCGTGGTGCTCTCCAAGCTCGACGGTGACGCCCGCGGTGGTGCGGCCCTGTCGATCGCCTCGGTCACCGGCAAGCCGATCATGTTCGCGTCGAACGGCGAGAAGCTCGACGACTTCGACGCCTTCCACCCGGACCGGATGGCCTCCCGCATCCTCGACCTGGGTGACCTGCTCACCCTGATCGAGCAGGCGGAGAAGACGTTCAGCCAGGAAGAGGCCGAGAAGATGGCCTCCAAGCTGGCGTCCAAGAAGGGCCAGGACTTCACCCTGGACGACTTCCTGGCTCAGATGGAGCAGGTCAGGAAGATGGGTTCGATCTCCAAGCTGCTCGGCATGCTGCCGGGCATGGGCCAGATCAAGGACCAGATCAACAACCTGGACGAGCGGGACGTCGACCGCACTGCCGCGATCATCAAGTCGATGACCCCGGTCGAGCGCCAGGACCCGACGATCATCAACGGCTCGCGCCGGGCCCGTATCGCCAAGGGTTCCGGTGTCGAGGTGAGCGCGGTCAAGAACCTCGTCGAACGGTTCTTCGAGGCGCGCAAGATGATGTCGCGCATGGCCCAGGGCGGCGGTATGCCGGGCATGCCGGGGATCCCGGGCATGGGCGGCGGCCCCGGCCGGACCAAGAAGCAGCCGAAGAAGGCCAAGGGCAAGCAGCGCTCCGGCAACCCGATGAAGCGCAAGCAGCAGGAGCAGGAGGAGGCCGCGCGCCGCGCCGCCGCAGCCGAGGGCGGCGGCACCTTCGGTCTGCCGCAGCAGAGCGGTCAGGAGTTCGAGCTGCCCGACGAGTTCAAGAAATTCATGGGCTGACGTCCACGACGGGCCGTGCCGTACGACGCCGAGGGCGCCCCTCTCCTCAGGGGCGCCCTCAGCGCGTGCCGGGGTCTGCAGGGTGTCGTACCGTCCGAGGTATGAGCGATGCCGCGCCACCACGCAAGACCCCGGAACAGCCGTGGCGCACCGAAGGCACTCCGGAGGAGCCGCCCAAGCGGCTCGGCGGCCGGAAAATGCCGGGCGGCTGGTGGAGTCTCGTCGTCGCCGCAGTGATCGTCTTCGCCCTCGCCTACCTCGCGGTGACCTACTTCACCGCGGCCAACGAGCCGACGATCTCGTACACGGAGTTCAGCCGGCAGGTCGACGACGGCAACGTCACCAAGGTCTACTCCAAGGGCGACGCGATCCAGGGTCAGCTCAAGAACGCCCAGCCGAAGCCGGGCGGCGGGACGTACACGAAGTTCAAGACGCAGCGCCCGGCCTTCGCGGACGACAAGCTCTGGCAGAACCTGACCAAGCACCACGTCACGGTGACCGCCCAGCCGGTGGTGCAGGAACGCAGCAACCTGTCCAACCTGCTGATCTCGCTGGTGCCGCTGCTGATCCTGGTGGCGGTGTGGATCTTCGTCGCGCGGCGGGTGCGAACGGGCCTGGGCGGCGCGGGCGGCATGTTGGGCCGCAGGGCGCCGCCCAAACCGGTCGAACTGCGACCGGGCAAGCAACGCACCACGTTCGCCGACGTGGCCGGGATCGAAGAGGTCAAGGGCGAGCTGAACGACGTCGTCGACTTCCTCAAGAACCCGGACGCGTACCGCAGCATGGGCGCGAAGATGCCGCGCGGCGTGCTGCTGACGGGCCCGCCGGGCACCGGCAAGACGCTGCTGGCGCGGGCGGTCGCCGGCGAGGCGAGCGTGCCGTTCTTCTCCGCCTCCGCCTCCGAGTTCATCGAGATGATCGTGGGGGTCGGCGCCTCCCGAGTCCGCGAGCTGTTCGCCGAGGCCCGCAAGACAGCGCCGTCGATCATCTTCATCGACGAGATCGACACGATCGGTCGGGTGCGGGGCGGCGGCGCCTCCGTGGGCGGCCATGACGAGCGCGAGCAGACGCTGAACCAGATCCTCACGGAGATGGACGGCTTCTCCGGCTCCGAAGGCGTGATCGTCATCGCGGCGACGAACCGCGCCGACGTCCTCGACCCGGCGCTGACCCGGCCCGGCCGCTTCGACCGGGTGGTCACCGTCCTGCCGCCGGACCGCGACGGCCGATTGGCGATCCTGAGGATCCACACGCGCGAGATGCCCCTCGCACCGGACGTGGACCTCGCCCAGGTGGCACGGATGACCCCGGGCATGACGGGCGCGGAACTGGCCAACCTCGCCAACGAGGCCGCCCTGCTGGCGGTCAAACGGGGCCAGCGGCAGGTGGCCCAGCCGGAGTTCCTGGAAGCCCTGGAGAAGGTGCAGCTCGGCGCCGAACGCTCGCTCCTGATGCCCGAGGAGGATCGTCGGCGCACCGCGTACCACGAGAGCGGGCACGCCCTGCTCGGCATGCTGCAGCCCGGCGCAGACCCGGTCCGCAAGGTCACGATCGTGCCGCGCGGCCGGGCGCTCGGAGTGACGTTGTCGACCCCCGAAGTGGAGAAGTACGCGCACTCGGAGGAGTACCTGCGCGGCCGCATCATCGGTGCCCTCGGCGGCATGGCGGCGGAAGAGGTGGTCTACGGAGTCATCACCACGGGGTCCGAGAGCGACCTAGAACAGGTCACCAACATCGCGCGCGGCATGGTCGCCCGCTGGGGCATGAGCGAACGGGTGGGCCGCTTCTCGGCACTGCCCAGCGACGCGCAGCAGGCGTACGGCCTCGCCGCGGCACCGCAGACGCTGGACATGATCGAGAGCGAGATGCGCCGCATCGTGGACGAGTGCTATGAGGAGGCTTGCCGCAAACTCGGCGACCACAGGGGCCAGTTGGACGCCCTGGCGGAAGCGCTCCTGGTCAACGAGACCCTGAACGAGGCGGAGGCGTACCGCATCGCGGGGGTCCTGCGCCCGAGGAAGGACGACTGAGCACCCGACGGGAGGGGGGAAGCCTCTGTGCGCTCGGCTAGGGCACGCGCGCTATCAGGTACCGGAACATGTTCGGCATCCACACCGTCCCGTCCGCCCGCCGGTGCGGGTGCAGCGCCTCCGTCAGCTCCTTGTCGACCTGCTCCCGGTCGGTGGCGTCGATCGCCGCGTCGAAGAAGCCCGTCGAGAGCATCCCCCGTACCGCGCTGCCCATGTCCGCGTACCCGAAGGGGCAGGCGACCCGGCCCGACCCGTCCGGCCGCAGCCCGCAGCGCTGCACCGCTTCCTCCAGATCGTCGCGCCGGGCCGGACGCCAACTGCCCGTGCCGCGTTCGGGATCGGCCAGTTTCGTGGCGACACGGAGCACGGACGAGGTGCTGCACCGTTCGGGCGGGCCCCATCCGGCGAGCACCACGGCCGCCCCGCGCTCGGCGAGCGGCGTCGCCCCCGCGAGCTGTTCCTCGAGGCCATCGCCGTCCCCGGCCGCGCATCCGATCGGTTCGAAGGCGGTCAGCAGGTTGTACGCCGGCGCTCCGGAGGCGGGCGCCGCGTCCCGCGGGGAGCCGTCGACGATCCGGGTGTCCGCACGCGCGCGTGTGTCCCATGTCCCGGGCAGCAGCCGCTCCCGGGCGAGGGCCAGCCGTTCGCGGGCACCGTGATCCACGCCGGTGACCGAGGCACCCAGGGAGGCCGCCATCAGCAGGGCGAGACCCGCACCGCACCCGAGCCCGAGCAGCCGCGTCCCGGCGCCCACCTCCAGCCGCTCGTAGACGGCCTCGTACAGCGGCACGAGCATCCGCTCCTGTATCTCGGCCCAGTCACGCGCGCGTGCACGCAGGTCCGCGCGGGGAGCCGCCCCCGCGTGGCGCAGGTGCTGCCGCACGAGCGTAGGTGTCATCTAAAGCGCCCCAATCCGACGAGAGTTGTCTCTGTGTCCGATTCCGTAGCCCCCGTGACGTGCGCTCGCACTCCCCCGTAGCCCTCCGTATGCCAGGTAACTCCGCCCCCGTCGTCACGTCCAGGGGTTGCGGCGACTCCTTGTGAGCCCTCCGTGCGCCCCGGGAGACAAATGATTCACGGTGTGCGGAGGTGTCCCCGTACCATCGCGCCATGGCAAAGGCACCCGTTCTCACGCCCCGAGCGGACGACTTCCCGCGCTGGTACCAGGACCTGGTCAGCAAGGCCGAACTGGCCGACAACGGACCGGTGCGCGGCACCATGGTCATCCGACCGTACGGGTACGGGCTGTGGGAGCGGATGCAGGCGGAGATGGACGCCCGCATCAAGAAGACGGGCACCCAGAACGCGTACTTCCCGATGCTGATCCCGCAGTCGTACCTGACCAGGGAGGCCGACCACGTCGAGGGCTTCGCGCCCGAACTCGCGGTGGTCACCCACGGCGGCGGCAAGGACCTCGAAGAGCCCGCCGTGGTCCGGCCCACCTCCGAGACCATCATCAACGAGTACTTCTCCAAGTGGATCCAGAGCTACCGTGACCTGCCCCTGCTGATCAACCAGTGGGCGAACGTGGTGCGTTGGGAGTTTCGGCCCCGCCTCTTTCTGCGCACCTCCGAGTTCCTGTGGCAGGAGGGCCACACCGCGCACGCCACCTACGAGGAGGCCCGCGACTTCGCCGCGCACATCCAGCGGAACGTGTACGGGGACTTTCTGGAGAACGTCCTCGCGGTGGACTTCGTGTCCGGCCGCAAGACGCTCAAGGAGCGCTTCGCCGGCGCCGTCAACACCCTGACGCTCGAGAGCATGATGGGCGACGGCAAGGCACTCCAGATGGTCACCAGCCACGAGCTGGGCCAGAACTTCGCCAAGGCGTTCAACACCCGCTACCTGTCGAAGGACGGCACGCAGGAATACGTCTGGCAGACCTCGTGGGGCTCCACAACCCGCATGATCGGAGCCCTGGTGATGACGCACGGCGACGACGACGGCCTCCGCGTTCCGCCGCGCCTGGCGCACGTTCAAGTCGTCGTCCTGGCGATCAAGGACGACGATGCGGTTCTGGCCAAGGTCCGCGAACTCGGAGACCGGCTGACGGCAGCCGGCATCCGCGTCCAGGTGGACGACCGCACCGACACACCCTTCGGCCGCCGCGCGGTCGACTGGGAGCTCAAGGGCGTGCCCGTACGCATCGAGATCGGCCCCCGTGACCTGGAGAACGGCACGGCGATGCTGGCCCGCCGCATCCCCGGAGGCAAGGAGCCGGTGGCGATCGGATCGGTGGTCGGGCTGCTTCCCGGGATCCTGGAAGAGGACCAGGCGCTCCTCCTGAAGCAGTCGCGCGAGCGCCGTGTGTCCCGTACGGCGGACGTGTCGACGATCGACGAGGCCGTCGAGGCGGCCACCGCCGGCGGCTGGGCGCGCATTCCGTGGGCCGTGCTCGGCGAGGACGGCGAGGCCAAGCTGGGTGAGCACGCGGTGACCGTACGGTGTCTGCTCGCCGAGGACGGGTCGGTTCCCGACGCCGACGACGCACCGGGTAACGTCGCGGTCGTCGCGCGCGCTTACTGAGGTACGAGGAGAAGCGGCCGAAACGCCTCTTGCGCATCTGCAGCTCACAGGTGCCCCGGCGCGCGTAGTTCGCCTACGCGCCGGGGCGTACTGGTCGCTACGCACCAGCTTGGTATGAGCTGTGAGGCTTCTCCGCAGATCGGCGCACGCGCCCTCGTCCGTACGCATCAGCGGCAACTGACTGGTACGTGCAAATTATTTGGGATGCCCCGGAATAGGAACACGGGGGCGCTCAGGCTCGTTGTCATTACGTGAGCACGACACCACCTGTTCTCGCCGCAGAGCTGGCGCAGGCGTGGGCCGACATTCAGCGGTACCACTCCGAGCTGCCCGATCTTGCCGCGCCCGAGTCCCTGATCGGAGAGTCGTCGTCCGCCTGCGGGCACGAACTCTCCTTCGAGCGACTGCTTCATGAGGCAGTCCACGGCGTCGCCGCCGCACGCGGCGTACGCGACACCTCCCGCGCCGGCCGCTACCACAACCGCAGATTCCTTGCGATCGCCGAGGAGCTGGGCCTGGACCACCCCGAGGAACCACACCCGAGCAGTGGTTTCTCCCTGGTCACGCTGACCCCCGAGGCGAAGCGGCGCTACCGCCCGACGATCGAGCGGCTTCAGCGCGCGCTGAAGGCCCACTCGGCGGCGACGGCCGCGGACACGGCCCGCTCGTTCCGCGGTCCGGCCGCCCGCCACGGCTCCTCCGGAGGCGGCGTCCGCGTCAAGGCGGTCTGCGACTGCGGCCGAAACGTCCGCGTCGTTCCGTCGGTCCTGGCCCAGGCCCCGATCGTGTGCGGCGGCTGCGGAAAGCCGTTCCGCATCCCGGAGCCGGTGGGAGCGGCGGCGGGCTGATGCGACGGCTGCTCGTGGCAGCCGTACCCGAGCTCCGCACGCAGTCGAGAGCATCTGTGAGCGCCGGGGGGGCGTAGCCACCGCCCGGGGGCCCGGCGCCGGGTGCCGTTTTGTCATGCCCGCACGTATGCCCACGGACCTCCGCTCAAAGCGACCCGCACGGTGTGGCAGAATGGCTAGCTGTACTCGACAGCCGCACAGGACCCCTCTCTCCTCCGGCTGACGCGTCCATCGGGCACTCGGGTACCGCAACCCCACGCGGCTCTCCCGCCGTGCCCAACCACGTCAAATCCAGGAGAACCCACTCCCGTGGCAGTCAAGATCAAGCTGAAGCGTCTGGGCAAGATCCGTTCGCCTCACTACCGCATCGTCGTCGCAGACTCCCGCACCCGCCGTGACGGCCGGGCGATCGAGGAGATCGGCAAGTACCACCCGACGTACCACCCGTCGGTCATCGAGGTCGACGCCGAGCGCGTGGCGTACTGGCTCTCCGTCGGTGCCCAGCCGACCGAGCCCGTGCTCGCCATCCTGAAGAAGACCGGCGACTGGCAGAAGTTCAAGGGCGAGCCCGCCCCGGCGCCGCTGCTGGTGGCCGAGCCCAAGGCCACGCGTCCGTCGTTCGAGGCTATCGGCGGTGAGGACGAGGGCAAGGGTGAGGCGATCACCCAGAAGAAGAAGGCTGAGAAGAAGGACGAGGCCGCGGCCGAGTCCTCCGAGTCGACCGAGGCCTGAGCATGCTCGAGGAGGCTCTCGAGCACCTCGTGAAGGGCATCGTCGACAACCCTGACGATGTGCAGGTGGCCTCGCGCACCCTGCGCCGCGGACGTGTGCTCGAGGTCCGGGTCCACCCGGACGACCTCGGCAAGGTGATCGGTCGCAACGGCCGCACCGCACGCGCTCTGCGTACCGTCGTGGGTGCCATCGGCGGCCGAGGTGTCCGTGTCGACCTCGTCGACGTGGACCACGTCCGCTGACGCTTATCGCAACCGGCTCGGGCCGGGGAGGGCCGCTGGGCCGTCCCCGGCCCGTCGTCGTTACGACAGGAGATCTTCAGAAGTGCAGCTGGTAGTCGCACGGATCGGCCGAGCCCACGGCGTCAAGGGCGAGGTCACCGTGGAAGTACGTACCGACGAGCCGGAGCTCAGGCTCGCCCCCGGCGCCGTACTGGCCACCGATCCCGCGTCCGCGGGCCCGCTCACCATCGAAACCGGCCGGGTGCACAGCGGCAGACTGCTTCTGCGCTTCGAGGGCGTGCAGGACCGCAGCGCCGCCGAGGCTCTCCGCAACACCCTTCTGATCGCCGAGGTCGACCCGGACGAGCTCCCCGAGGGCGAGGACGAGTACTACGACCACCAGCTCATCGACCTGGACGTGGTGACCGGGGGCGGCATGGCGGTCGGTCGGATCACCGAGATCTCGCACCTGCCCTCCCAGGACCTGTTCGTGGTCGAGCGCCCCGACGGCAGCGAGGTCCTCATCCCGTTCGTCGAGGAGATCGTCACCGAGATCGACCTCGAGGAGCAGCGTGCCGTCATCGACCCGCCGCCGGGTCTGATCGACGACCGTGCGGAGATCGCCTCCTCCAGGACATCCGGCGGGGAATCCGGGGAGCCGTCCGGAGAAGAGGCGTAATGCGGCTCGACGTCGTCACGATCTTCCCCGAGTACCTGGAACCCCTGAACGTCTCCCTGGTCGGCAAGGCACGCGCGCGTGGACTGCTGAACGTCCACGTGCACGACCTGCGGTCCTGGACGTACGACCGCCACAACACGGTCGACGACACGCCGTACGGCGGCGGCCCCGGCATGGTCATGAAGACCGAACCCTGGGGCGAGGCACTGGACGACGTCCTGGCCGACGGGTACGAGACCGGTTCCTCGGCACCCGCACTGATCGTTCCCACGCCCAGCGGCCGCCCCTTCACCCAGGAACTCGCCGTCGAGCTCTCCGAGCGCCCATGGCTGGTCTTCACACCCGCCCGCTACGAGGGCATCGACCGGCGTGTCATCGACGAGTACGCCACCCGGATACCGGTGTACGAGGTGTCCATCGGCGACTACGTCCTTGCCGGCGGCGAGGCCGCCGTCCTCGTCATCACCGAGGCGGTGGCCAGGCTGCTGCCCGGGGTCCTGGGCAACGCCGAGTCCCACCGGGACGACTCCTTCGCACCCGGCGCGATGGCGAACCTCCTGGAGGGGCCGGTCTACACCAAGCCGCCGACCTGGCGCGGCCGGGGCATCCCCGAGGTGCTGCTCAGCGGCCACCACGGCAGGATCGCCCGCTGGCGCCGCGACGAGGCCCTGAAGCGTACGACGGCCAGCCGGCCCGACCTGATCGAGCGCTGCGACCCGGCGGCCTTCGACAAGAAGGACCGCGAAATGCTCTCCATCCTGGGCTGGGCACCCGACCCGGACGGCACACCGCACGGCCGATTTTGGCGCAGGCCGGACGGCGTGGAAGAATAGGCGGCTGTTGTCCTCCGTCCGGCGTGCGCCCCTGCCACAGGGGGACACGACGCCCGCCCCGACGGGGCCCACGATTCTTACCGAAAAACTATCTCCCGCCGATGACCTGTGGCATTGGCGAAGAAAGCAGACGAAATGTCTCACCTGCTCGACTCCGTCGACACCGCGTCGCTGCGCAGCGACGTCCCGGCCTTCCGCCCGGGTGACACCGTCAACGTCCACGTCCGCGTCATCGAGGGCAACCGCTCCCGTGTGCAGCAGTTCAAGGGCGTGGTGATCCGTCGCCAGGGCTCCGGCGTGCGCGAGACCTTCACGGTCCGCAAGGTCTCCTTCTCCGTCGGCGTCGAGCGCACCTTCCCGGTGCACACCCCGATCGTGGAGAAGATCGAGCTCGTCACCCGCGGTGACGTGCGCCGCGCCAAGCTGTACTACCTGCGCGACCTGCGCGGCAAGGCGGCGAAGATCAAGGAGAAGCGCGAGAACTGAGCGCCTCCGGGGGTTCGAAGCGGGGCCGGATAGCATCTGGCCCCGATGGACACCGAAGCACAGCACAGGGAGCGCGACCGCTCCTCCGACCCCGCCGACTCCGAGGAGATCTCGGACACACGGGGTCCGGAGGGACGGTCGCGCTTCGCGTTGGTGACCCGGATCGCCGAGTGGCTGCCCGGCGGGCGGATCACCCTGACCGTGCTGGTCTGCCTGCTCTTTCTCCTCACGCTCAGCACATTCGTGACGCAGCCGTTCGACATCCCCAGCAGCTCGATGGAGCGCGGATTGAGGGTTGGGGACCGCGTGCTCGTAAATAAGTTGGCGTACCGTTTCGGATCGAAGCCGCAGCGGGGAGACGTCGTCGTGTTCGACGGCACCGGGTACTTCGGGAACGCCGACTACATCAAACGGGTAGTAGGTGTGGGGGGAGACCACGTGGTCTGCTGCGACAAGGAGGGGAGGCTCGAGGTGAACGGCCGGACGGTCGACGAGTCGTCGTTTCTTTACCCCGGCAACAGCCCGTCCGACGTCTCCTTCGACGTCGTCGTGCCCGACGGCACACTCTTCGTGCTCGGCGACCATCGCAGCGACTCCAGCGACTCCCGCGACCATCTGGGCTCGCCGGGCGGCGGAATGATCCCTGTCGACGTCGTGATCGGCAGGGCCGACTGGGTGGTCTGGCCCACCGCACACTGGCGGCGCATCACGCGTCCCGGCGCCTACGCGCATGTGCCCGCCGTGGACGGTGTCCATGGGTAACCGCGGCAAACCGCGCGGCATGCCGGTCGACACCGTCACCCAGAACCTCCTGCCCACCGGCTCGCGGCGCGCCGGAGGGAGCGTCCCCACCGGGCGCAGCCGCGCCGAGCGGCGCAAGCTCCAGCGCAAGGTCAGGCGCAAGAGGAGGCGCTCCGCCGTCAAGGAGATACCTCTCCTGGCCGGCGTCGCCGTCCTCATAGCGCTGGTCCTGAAGACGTTTCTCCTGCAGGCCTTCGTGATCCCGTCGGGCTCCATGGAGAACACGATCCAGGTCGGCGACCGCGTCCTCGTCGACAAGTTGACCCCGTGGTTCGGCTCCAAGCCGCAGCGCGGCGACGTCGTCGTCTTCCGGGACCCCGGCGACTGGCTCGCGGGCGAGAAGACGACCAAGCAGAACGACCCCGTCGTCGTCAAGCAGATCAAGGAAGGGCTCACCTGGATCGGTCTGCTGCCCTCCGACAACGACAAGGACCTCATCAAACGGGTCGTGGCGGTCGGCGGAGACACCGTCAAGTGCTGTGACACGCAAGGACGCGTCACTGTCAACGGCACGCCGCTGAACGAGCCCTACGTTCACCCGGGGAACAAGCCTTCCGACTTCTCGTTCTCGGTGACCGTGCCCTCGGGTCGTCTGTGGGTCATGGGCGACCACCGCGCCAATTCCGCCGACTCGCGCTACCACCGCACGGAGGCGTTCAGCGGTACGGTCTCCGAGAAGTCCGTCGTCGGCCGCGCCATGGTCATCGCCTGGCCCATCGGGCACTGGACACGCCTGAAGGAGCCGGACACCTACACATCGGTGCCCAGCGGGTCGATCACCGCACTCGGTCCGTCGCATAGGGTGGCCTCCGCGGATCGATACGGATTGATCCCCCTCCCGAGCCCTGCGGAACTCCCGCTCGTTATGGGAGTGGTGGGCCTGCGTCGACTTGGACGCCGGCGGCGATACGGAGTGAGGAGTGGACGTGGGGGATTTGGCGGTCGGCGCACGGTCCGGACACGAGGGTCCCGAGGAGCGGCCGGAGCGACCCGACGGGACGGCTGCCCCTGCCGCGGAAGACCACGTAGGCTCCGGGAGCGACTCCTCGGACGGCGGCACGGGGGACAGCGACAGGCAGCCACCCCAGTCGAAGAAGCAGCGCTCCTTCTGGAAGGAACTCCCGCTCCTCATCGGTATCGCGCTGGTGCTCGCGCTGCTGATCAAGACGTTCCTGGTGCAGGCGTTCTCTATCCCCTCGGACTCGATGCAGAACACCCTCCAGCAGGGTGACCGTGTCCTCGTCGACAAGTTGACGCCGTGGTTCGGATCCGAGCCCTCGCGCGGCGAGGTCGTCGTCTTTCATGACCCGGACAACTGGCTGGCGGGCGAGCCCACCGCCAACCCCAACGCCCTTCAGACGGCCCTGAGCTGGATCGGCCTGATGCCGTCGGCGGAGGAGAAGGACCTCATCAAGCGGGTCGTCGGCGTCGCCGGCGACACCATCGAGTGCAAGGGCACCGGCCCGCTGATGGTCAACGGCAGGGCGCTCAACGAGCCGTATGTGTACCCCGGCAACACCCCGTGCAGCGTCGACGACCAGGGCGGCCAGTTCAAGGTCACCGTTCCCGCGGGCAAAATCTGGGTCATGGGCGACCACCGGCAGAACTCGCTGGACTCCCGCTACCACCAGCAGGACAAGTACCAGGGCTTCGTGCCCGTGGGGAACGTCGTGGGCCGCGCCGTCGTCGTCGCCTGGCCCCCCACCCGCTGGAACACGCTGCCGATCCCGGACACCTTCGATCAGGGCCTGAGCGTGGCGGCCCCCGGAGCACTCGGTCTGACGGGCGCGGTTCCCCTGGTGCTGTGGCGCAGGCGCCGGATCACTGCGCGCCTTACCGCCGGAAACCCGAGGGTTTCTGGCAGCGGTACCGCCCGGTAGGGTGCCGTCCCAGATCGCCGATCTTCCGTGGCCCCGTATGGGCCACGGGATCGAATCTCCGACCTGGGGAGCACTGGGATGAGCAGGACTGGTCGTACGGGCGAGGGCCGCGGACGGCTCGGCAGCACCTTGTCAGGACTGACTGTGGCCCTCGGCTGCGTGCTCTTCCTCGGCGGGTTCGTCTGGGGCGGGATCGTCTACAAGCCCTATACCGTGCCGACCGAGTCCATGTCGCCCACCATCATGGCCGGTGACCGGGTCCTCGCCCAGCGCATCGACACGGCCGACATCAAGCGCGGCGACGTCGTCGTCTTCCAGCAGAAGAGCTGGGGCGACATGCCCATGGTCAAGCGGGTCGTGGCGATCGGCGGCGACACGGTCGCCTGCTGCACCGACGGCAAGCTCACCGTCAACGGCAAGGAGATCCACGAGTCGTACCTGGCCAAGGGGCAGGCCGCGGAGTCCACGACCATCCCCAGGATCACGGTCCCCAAGGGCCGGCTGTTCCTGCTCGGCGACGAGCGCAGCGGCTCCCTCGACTCCACGGCCCACCTCACGGAGGCCTTCAACGGCACGGTGGGGCGCAGCGCGGTCGACGCCCGTGTGGACGCCGTGGTGTGGCCGATGAACGGCATGCTGGACCGACCGACGGGCTTCGAGGCGCTGGGTGCGATCTCGTCGCCCGGACCCCTGCGGCCGATCGTCGGCACGATCGTGGCGGGCGGGGTGCTGGTGATGCTCGGCGCGGCGTACGGCCCGATCGCCAAGCGCGCGGGCGGCAGGCGCAGCGCCCCGCGGACGGAGCCGGCCGGTGCCCGCTGAAGCTTCACCGCCGCCGCAGGATTCGTACGCGAGCGGGCTGCGAAAGGTGGCCCGGGTGGTGCTCCTCGATCCGCAGGACCGCATCCTGCTGCTCCACGGGCACGAGCCGGACGATCCGGCCGACGACTGGTGGTTCACACCCGGCGGCGGCGTGGAGGGCGAGGAGACGCGTGAGCAGGCCGCGTTGCGCGAGCTGGCCGAGGAGACCGGAATCACGGATGTCGAGCTGGGCCCGGTGCTGTGGCGGCGGACGTGCTCGTTTCCCTTCGCCGGTCGCCGCTGGGACCAGGACGAGTGGTATTACCTGGCCCGTACGGCCCAGACGGCGACGGCCGCGCTGAACCTGACGGAGCTGGAAAAGCGCAGTGTCGCCGGAGCACGGTGGTGGACGTGCGGGGAGCTGGCCGAGGCGCATGAGACGGTGTATCCGAAGAGACTCGCCGAGCTGTTGCGCACACTGCTCGACGAAGGTCCCCCGGCCAGGCCCGAGATCCTCGACACTGAAATCGTCTAGAGGCGCACGGGACTGGCGCACAATGGTGGGATCGCACGGCTGAAGGGGAACATGCCATGAGCGCCGAGGACCTCGAGAAGTACGAGACCGAGATGGAGCTGAAGCTCTACCGGGAGTACCGCGATGTCGTCGGTCTGTTCAAATATGTGATCGAGACCGAACGGCGCTTCTACCTCACCAACGACTACGAGATGCAGGTGCACTCGGTCCAGGGCGAGGTGTTTTTCGAGGTGTCCATGGCGGACGCCTGGGTCTGGGACATGTACCGGCCTGCCCGCTTCGTGAAGCAGGTGCGGGTACTGACGTTCAAGGACGTGAATATCGAGGAGCTGAACAAGAGCGATCTGGAGCTCCCGGGCGGGTGACGGCCACGGTCGCCTCCCTCACGAGGGTGACGGAGTTGTCCACAACCGCCGAGTTGTCCACCAAGATCCACTCCGTGGAGGCGGATGCGTGACGGTTGGCACCGGAGGTGGTGCCGACATGAACGCACAAGGTGCACTCGGCAAGTACGGCGAGGAGCTGGCCGCCCGGCGGCTGGCGGGCGCCGGGATGACACTCCTGGAGCGCAACTGGCGCTCCGGCAGGAGCGGCGAGATCGACATCGTGGCCAGGGACGGCGACGTCCTGGTCGTCTGTGAGGTCAAGACCCGCAGGGGCGGCCGCTTCGAGCATCCGATGGCCGCGGTCACGCCGGTCAAGGCCGAGCGGCTGCGAGACCTCGCCCAACGCTGGATCCAGGCACACGGAGGGGCCCCGCCGGGCGGCGTGCGCATCGACGTGGTCGGCGTCGTCCTGCCCGAGCGCGGCGCCGCCGTGGTCGAGCACGTGCGGGGGGTGGCCTGATGGGCTTCGCACGGACGTGCTCCGTGGCGCTGGTCGGCGTGGAGGGAGTGGTGGTCGAGGTCCAGGCCGACCTCGAACCGGGCGTCGCGGCGTTCACCCTGGTGGGCCTGCCCGACAAAAGCCTGACGGAGAGCCGGGACCGCGTGCGGGCGGCGGTGGTGAACTCGGGGGGCGAGTGGCCGCAGAAGAAGCTCACCGTCGGGCTGAGCCCCGCTTCCGTGCCGAAGGCGGGCAGCGGGTTCGACCTCGCCGTGGCCTGCGCGGTGCTCGGCGCCGCGGAGCGGATCGATCCGCGGGTGCTCGCCGACATCGTCATGATCGGCGAGCTGGGTCTGGACGGACGGGTCCGGCCCGTGAGGGGCATCCTGCCGGCGGTTCTGGCCGCGGCGGACGCGGGTTACGAACAGGTGGTCGTGCCGGAGTGCGCCACCGCCGAGGCATCGCTGGTGCCCGGCGTGTCCGTGCTGGGCGTGCGCAGTCTGCGCCAGCTGATCGCCGTCCTCACGGACGAGCCCGTGCCCGACGAGGAGCCGGACGGGCTGGGCCGCCCGGATCCGCTCCTCGCCGGTCTGCGTCTACCGGGCACCGGCGCGGCCACCGGGATGCGCAGCATGGGCGCCGCCCAGCACGACCAGGGCCACGATCTCGCCGATGTCGTGGGTCAGGTCTCGGCGCGCACGGCGGCGGAGGTGGCCGCGGCCGGCGGGCACCACCTGTTCCTGGAAGGACCGCCCGGTGCCGGGAAGACCATGCTCGCCGAGCGGCTGCCCGCCATCCTGCCCAAGCTCAGGAGAGAGGAGTCGCTGGAGGTCACAGCGGTGCATTCGGTGGCGGGTCTGCTTCCTTTGGGCAAACCCCTGATCGACGTCGCTCCCTACTGCGCCCCGCACCACTCGGCCACCATGCAGGCACTCGTGGGCGGCGGCCCCGGCATCGCCCGCCCGGGGGCCGTGTCGCTCTCCCACCGGGGCGTCCTCTTCCTGGACGAAACGCCCGAGTTCAACAGCCAGGCCCTGGACGCGCTGCGTCAGCCCCTGGAGTCCGGGCACGTCGTGATCGCCCGTAGCGCGGGTGTCGTGCGCTTTCCGGCGAAGTTCCTGATGGTGCTCGCGGCCAACCCGTGCCCATGTGGCCGCTTCTCGCAGCGCGACACCCTGTGCGAGTGCCCGCCCTCGGCGATCCGCCGTTATCAGGCGCGGCTCTCCGGCCCGCTCCTGGACCGGGTCGACCTGCGTGTCGAGGTGGATCCGGTCACCCGCGCCGAACTCACCGAGCGCGGCGCGCGGGGCGAGTCCACCACGACGGTCGCCGCCCGGGTCCGCGAGGCCAGGGAGCGCGCTGCCGCGCGACTGGTGGGCACACCCTGGAGGACCAACAGCGAAGTGCCGGGACGCGAGCTGCGCAACCGCTGGTATGCCGCGAGCGGGGCGATGGACGAGGCCGAGCGCAGTCTCGAGCGGGGCGTGCTCACGGCCCGGGGACTCGACCGCGTGCTGCGCGTGGCCTGGACCGTCGCGGACCTCGTGGGCCATGACCGGCCGGACGCGACGGACGTGGCTCTGGCCCTGCAACTGCGCACGGGCGTCCCACGGGGCGTGCCGATGGCCCTCGGGGCGCTGACGTGAGCGGCGGCGCCGCCCCGGACGGTGAGTGCTTCGCCCGGATCTTCCTCAGCCGGGTCGTCGAGCCCGGGGACGAGATGGTGGGCCGCTGGCTACGGGAACGCGGGGCCGAGGAGGTGGCCCGGCGGCTGCGGGAGGGCAGCAAGCCGCTGCCGGGAGTGAGCGAGAAACGGTGGGCCGGGCTGCGGGCGCGGGCCGCACGGGCCGAGCCGCTGCGGGACTGGACCGCGGCCCGGGAAGCGGGGGTGAGATTCGTGATCCCCGGAGCGTCCGAGTGGCCCGCCCAGCTCGACGACCTCGGGGATGCCCGGCCGGTCGGCCTGTGGGTGCGCGGGCGTCCCAGTCTGCGGATGTGGGCCCTCAAATCCGTCGCGGTCGTGGGCGCGCGGGCCTGCACCGAGTACGGGGCTCATGTGGCGGCCACCCTCGGCGCGGGGCTCGCGGAGCGCGGCTGGGTGGTCGTCTCCGGCGGCGCGTACGGCGTGGACGGGGCCGCGCACCGGGGCACCCTCGCCGCCGGCGGCGCCACCGTCGCCGTGCTGGCCTGCGGAGTGGACCGGTCCTACCCGCGCGGACACACCGAGCTGATCACCAGGATCGCCGACCAGGGATTGGTCATCGGCGAGTTGCCGCCCGGCGATCATCCGACGCCGAGCAGATTCATCCTCAGAAACCGCCTGATCGCGGCGCTCACCCGGGGCACCGTGGTCGTCGAGGCGGCGTACCGCAGCGGCGCGCTGGTCACGGCACGGGCGGCGGAGCGACTCGGCCGGTACACCATGGGCGTGCCCGGACCGGTCACCAGCGGTCTCTCGGCCGGTGTGCACGAACTGCTGCGCGGAGAGGCCGTGCTTGTCTCCGACGCCGCGGACGTGGTCGAACTGGTCGGTGACATGGGCGAGCTGGCGCCGGACCGGCGGGGCCCCGTGCTGCCGCGTGATCTGCTGGAACCGGCCGCCCGGCGGGTTCTGGCAGCACTGCCTGCACGGAGAGCGACGTCGGCGTCCGACATCGCGCGGGGCGCACAGACGACCGAGGACGACGCGGTCGCGAGGCTGTACGAACTCCGATCACTTGGTTTCGTCGAACGACACGACGACGGCTGGAAGTTGACACGCCAGGCCGTGATCGACGCCCGGCAAGATCATGGTCGATGCTGACCGAGCGTGTTCGGCCGTCCGGGCGATCCCCGACAGCCTTGGCAATTCCCGTAGTTGACTCTTTCCGGCGATCACACAGGGCGACGGCCGTGGCCCCGGAACGTGCCCCGCCGAGCTGCTTCGCGCACGGGTGATCCCTTGCCCTTCGCACACTGCGACACCACAGTCACGCTACGCTCACGAGGATCCCGACTCAGACAGGCATCTCGACATCAGACCGACAGCTCACCCAGCCACCCCCAGCTCACAGCAGAACGGCACAAGGCGACGAATGCCCCAGCACACCTCCGGGTCCGACCGGGCGGCGCTTCCCCCAGCCGCCCGTGACGGCGGCAGCGTGCGCCCGCCCGCTCCCTCGACGCTCGACGAGTTGTGGCGGTCGTACAAGGAGACGGGGGACGAGCGGTTGCGGGAGCAGCTGATCCTGCACTACTCGCCGTTGGTGAAGTACGTGGCGGGACGGGTGAGCGTGGGACTGCCGGCCAATGTGGAGCAGGCGGACTTCGTGTCGTCGGGGGTCTTCGGGCTGATCGACGCGATCGAGAAGTTCGACATCGACCGGGAGATCAAGTTCGAGACGTATGCGATCACGCGGATCCGCGGCGCGATGATCGACGAGCTGCGGGCGCTGGACTGGATCCCCCGGTCGGTGCGGCAGAAGGCGCGGAGCGTGGAGCGGGCGTACGCGACCCTGGAGGCCCGGCTGCGGAGGACGCCGTCCGAGGGTGAGGTGGCCGCGGAGATGGGCATCGGCGTGGAAGAGCTCCATGCCGTCTTCAGCCAGTTGTCGCTGGCGAACGTGGTGGCCCTGGAAGAGCTGCTGCACGTGGGCGGCGAGGGCGGCGACCGGCTGAGTCTGATGGACACCCTCGAGGACACCGCCGCGGACAACCCGGTGGAAGTGGCCGAGGACCGGGAGCTGCGGCGGTTCCTGGCACGGGCGATCAACACCCTGCCCGACCGCGAGAAGACCGTGGTCACGCTGTACTACTACGAAGGGCTGACCCTCGCCGAGATCGGCAATGTGCTGGGGGTGACCGAGAGCCGGGTGAGTCAGATCCACACGAAGTCCGTGCTCCAGCTGCGGGCCAAACTGGCCGGTTTCGGACGCTGAGAATTCGCTGGGGTGCGTGATGGGCCCCGGCGGACGCGGCTCTTACACGCCCCGCGGGCGGAGCCCGGGACCGGGGCACACGGCGGGTGCGCCTCCCTTCGGCGGCGGTCCGTCCGTACAGTGGTTGACGTGCCAAGGATTCGAGCGGCCTCCGTGGCCGAGCACCGGTCGATGCAGCGAGCCGCCCTGCTGGACGCGGCACGATCCCTTCTGTCCGAGGGCGGTACGGAGGCGCTGACCTTCCCGGCCCTCGCCGAGCGGACGGGCCTGGCGCGGTCCTCCGTCTACGAGTACTTCCGCTCCCGTGCGGCCGTCGTGGAGGAGCTGTGCGCGGTCGACTTCCCCGTCTGGGCGGCGGAGGTCGAGGCGGCGATGGCCGCGGAGGACGGGCCCGAGGAGAAGATCGAGGCCTATGTACGGCAGCAGCTGGCGCTCGTGGGGGACCGGCGGCACCGCGCCGTGGTGGCCATCTCCGCGAGCGAACTCGACGCCGGGGCGCGCGAGAAGATCCGGGCCGCGCACGGCGGGCTCGTCGCGATGATCGTCGAGGCGCTCGGCCGGATGGGGCACCGTGAGCCCCGGCTGGCCGCGATGCTGCTTCAGGGCGTGGTCGACGCGGCGGTGCGGCGCATCGAACTCGGCGCCGCGGAGGATCCGGCCGACATCACCGAAGCGGCGGTCGCGATGGCCCTGCGGGGCGTCCGGGGCTGAGCGCACGCGGCGCCCTGGCCGAGCGCCCCGCGGCTACGGCAACGGCACCTTGTCGACCCGTAACAGCCGGGACGGTCCGGCCCGCAGCAGCCACGGCGGCAGCAGGGACAGCGGGTTCAGATACGTGTCCCCTCTGCGCAGACCCCAGTGCAGACAGGGTGTCGCGCAGTGGGTGGTCGGAGGTTCCAGCACCCCCAGCACCTCGCCCGGCGCCACCTCGTCGCCCTCGCGCACCGATGCGCGTACGGGTTCGTACGTCGTCCGCAGCAGAGGGTCGCCGGTGTCCGCCAGGTCTACGGAGACCACGCCCCGTCCCGCCACCCGCCCCGCGAAGGCCACGCGGCCGCCGGCCACCGCCCGTACCGGATCACTCGGAGCCGCCGCCAGGTCCACGCCCCGGTGACCGGGGCCGTACGGATGCGCCGGAGGCTGCCACCCGCGCAGGACCACGGGGTGGACGCCCACCGGCCAGACCCGGGCGACGGCCGGCACCGGCGCGTCGGCGACCGGTGCGGCTGCCATGGCCGGATGCGGCCGTGCCGGCACGGCCGCCCACGCCACCGGGGCCAGTACGCTCAGCGTCACCAGCAACAGCACCGCGGACCATGCCCGCAGACATCGTTTCGCTCGCATGCGAGAACCGTCCCGCACGCCGGGCGATCATGGCCGGATCTGTGGACAACTGCCCCTTTGTGGACAGCGGGGTCACCCGCTGCTCTGCGTGTCCCGTACACTTCTTGTGGCGATCCGGGTCACCGGGTCGACTTCGCACGCCCCGACACCAGGCCCTCATGAGGCCGGTGTCAGCGCCTCTCGGTCCTTCGCGGCACGGCGCATCGCGGGCGTCAGGCGCGAGTGTCATCCGGCACCCGCGGCACAACCGAGAAAACTCAAGGAGAACGGCCATGGCCGTCGTCACGATGCGGGAGCTGCTGGAGAGCGGCGTCCACTTCGGTCACCAGACCCGTCGCTGGAACCCGAAGATGAAGCGCTTCATCTTCACCGAGCGCAACGGCATCTACATCATCGACCTGCTCCAGTCGCTGTCGTACATCGACCGCGCCTACGAGTTCGTCAAGGAGACCGTCGCCCATGGCGGCACGGTCATGTTCGTCGGCACGAAGAAGCAGGCGCAGGAGGCCATCGCCGAGCAGGCCACCCGCGTCGGCATGCCGTACGTCAACCAGCGCTGGCTGGGCGGCATGCTCACCAACTTCTCGACCGTCTACAAGCGTCTGCAGCGCCTCAAGGAGCTCGAGCAGATCGACTTCGAGGACGTCGCCTCCTCCGGTCTGACCAAGAAGGAGCTCCTGGTCCTCTCGCGCGAGAAGGCCAAGCTGGAGAAGACCCTCGGCGGTATCCGCGAGATGCAGAAGGTGCCGAGCGCCGTCTGGATCGTGGACACCAAGAAGGAGCACATCGCGGTCGGCGAGGCCCGCAAGCTCAACATCCCGGTCGTCGCCATCCTCGACACCAACTGCGACCCCGACGAGGTCGACTACAAGATCCCGGGCAACGACGACGCGATCCGCTCCGTCACCCTGCTGACCCGTGTGATCGCCGACGCCGTCGCCGAGGGTCTCATCGCACGCTCCGGTGTCGCCACCGAGGGCAAGGGTGAGAAGGCCGCGGGCGAGCCGCTCGCCGAGTGGGAGCGCGACCTGCTCGAGGGCGAGAAGAAGGCCGAGGAGGCCCCCGCCGCCGAGGCGCCCGCCGCTGAGGCTGCGGCTGCTGAGGCTCCGGCTGCTGAGGC
The DNA here is from genome assembly GCF_055561075.1 of Streptomyces sp. NPDC022910. Classification (NCBI taxonomy): domain Bacteria; kingdom Bacillati; phylum Actinomycetota; class Actinomycetes; order Kitasatosporales; family Streptomycetaceae; genus Streptomyces; species Streptomyces sp. NPDC022910. Next base: position 56,084 of record NZ_JBVHHL010000008.1, on the reverse strand, counting down.
TCCGGCCGCCGAGGCTCCGGCCGCCGAGGGCGAGCAGGCCTGACCTCACGGCCGTTCGGCTGAAGTGAGGGCGGGTGGCGCCGACCGCGTCACCCGCCGTTCACCCGCAGCCCTTAGATCTTCGTAGCCCGTAGATCTTTGGCGGCGGCCCGCACAAGCCGCGGCCGCTGCCGACTTCGAGACTTCGAACTCCGAGAAGAGATTCACAGATCATGGCGAACTACACCGCCGCCGACGTCAAGAAGCTCCGCGAGCTCACCGGCGCCGGCATGATGGACTGCAAGAAGGCGCTGGACGAGGCCGAGGGCAACGTCGAGAAGGCCGTCGAGGCGCTCCGGATCAAGGGCCAGAAGGGCGTCGCCAAACGCGAGGGCCGCTCCGCCGAGAACGGCGCCGTGGTCTCCATCATCGCCGACGACAACTCCTCCGGTGTCCTCGTCGAGCTGAAGTGCGAGACCGACTTCGTCGCCAAGGGCGACAAGTTCCAGGCCGTCGCCCAGGCGATCGCCGAGCACGTCGCCAAGACCTCCCCGGCCGACCTCGAGGCCCTGCTCGCCTCCGAGATCGAGCCCGGCAAGACGGTCCAGGCGTTCGTCGACGAGGCCAACGCCAACCTCGGCGAGAAGATCGTCCTGGACCGCTTCGCGCAGTTCGCCGACGGCTTCGTGACCGCGTACATGCACCGCACCATGCCCGACCTGCCGCCGCAGATCGGTGTCCTCGTGGAGCTCGACAAGCCGAACGCCGAGGTCGCCAAGGGCGTCGCCCAGCACATCGCCGCCTTCGCGCCGAAGTACCTCTCCAAGGAGGACGTGCCGGCCGAGGTCGTCGAGTCCGAGCGTCGCATCGCCGAGGAGACCACCCGCGCCGAGGGCAAGCCCGAGGCCGCGATCGCCAAGATCGTCGAGGGTCGCCTGGGCGGCTTCTTCAAGGACGCGACGCTGCTGGGCCAGCCGTACGCGCTCGACAACAAGAAGTCCGTCCAGAAGGTCCTGGACGAGGCGGGTGTCACCCTGAAGCGCTTCACGCGCATCAAGGTCGGCATCTGAGTCCGTACCGCGATCGACGTGCGACCCCGATAAGGTCGTAAGCAGTCGTCCATGCTGTTCGCGTATGCCGTCCCGCACACACGCGTGGCGGACGACGGCAGATCTGACGAGGAGGCCATTGCCGCGCATGGGATGCGAAACACGCCCCACCGGCAATGGCCTTCTTCGTATGTGCACCACGAGGAGATCTCCATGACCACGAAGGCCGAGAAGAGCGACGACGGCAAAGTACGCGGCCGGTTTCTGCTGAAGCTGTCCGGAGAGGCGTTCTCCGGCGGCACCGGACTCGGCGTCGACCCGGACGTGGTGCACGCCATCGCCCGTGAGATCGCGGCCGTGGTGCGCGACGGATCCCAGATCGCCGTGGTCATCGGCGGTGGCAACTTCTTCCGTGGCGCCGAGCTCCAGCAGCGCGGCATGGACCGCGCGCGCTCCGACTACATGGGCATGCTCGGCACGGTCATGAACTGCCTCGCCCTCCAGGACTTCCTGGAGAAGGAGGGCATCGACTCGCGCGTGCAGACCGCCATCACCATGGGTCAGGTCGCCGAACCGTACATCCCGTTGCGCGCCGTGCGACACCTGGAGAAGGGTCGCGTGGTCATCTTCGGCGCCGGTATGGGCATGCCGTACTTCTCCACCGACACCACCGCCGCCCAGCGCGCCCTGGAGATCGACGCCGAGGCGCTGCTCATGGGCAAGAACGGCGTGGACGGGGTCTACGACTCCGACCCGAAGACCAACCCGGAGGCCGTCAAGTTCGACTCGCTCAGCTACGGCGAGGTCATCACCCGCGACCTCAAGGTCGCCGACATGACCGCGATCACGCTGTGCCGGGACAACAAGCTGCCCATCCTGGTCTTCGAGCTCCTGGCGGAGGGCAATATCGCACGGGCCGTCAAGGGTGAGAAGATCGGCACACTCGTGGGTGACCAAGGCAGCCGGGACTGACCGGGGGCAGACCCGTCCGGGATGAACCCCGTCCGGGCGACGGACCCTGACCGGGGGATGGACAATGTCCTACCGGTCCGGAACCGTGCAGGAAGAAGACGCGACGCAGCCGGCGGCAGACCGACGAGCGACAGCTGCCGGGCCTACTCAAGACACGCAGGAGCAAGTGGTGATCGAAGAGACCCTCCTCGAGGCCGAGGAGAAGATGGAGAAGGCCGTCGTGGTCGCCAAGGAGGACTTCGCCGCGATCCGCACCGGCCGTGCGCACCCGGCGATGTTCAACAAGATCGTGGCCGACTACTACGGCGCACCGACGCCGATCAACCAGCTGGCCTCGTTCTCGGTGCCTGAGCCGCGCATGGCCGTGGTGACGCCGTTCGACAAGAGCGCGCTGCGCAACATCGAGCAGGCGATCCGCGACTCCGACCTGGGCGTCAACCCGAGCAATGACGGCAACATCATCCGTGTGGTGTTCCCCGAGCTCACCGAGGAGCGCCGCCGGGAGTACATCAAGGTCGCCAAGGGCAAGGGCGAGGACGCCAAGGTCTCGATCCGCTCCGTGCGCCGCAAGGCCAAGGACGCCATCGACAAGCTGATCAAGGACGGCGAGGTCGGCGAGGACGAGGGCCGCCGTGCGGAGAAGGAGCTCGACGACACCACCGCGAAGTACGTCGCGCAGGTGGACGAGCTGCTCAAGCACAAGGAAGCGGAGCTGCTCGAGGTCTGATGAACGACTCTTCCTGGGGGGCGCCGCCACAGACCGGGTACTGGGGGCCCACCGAGCAGGGGCCGGCCCATGGGGTCGGCCCGGCGGGTCCCGCGTACGATGCGCATGACGCCCAGCAGACTCGCCCCATGCCCATCGCGCCCGAGGTACCCGCACCCGGCGGAGACCAGGATGACGATCCGGCGGCCGCTCGGGTGAGCGGCCCCTTGTTCCGCGACCAGACGCCGTATGCGCCGTCCCCGTGGGCGGCCTCGCAGAATCCGGAGCCCATGCCCGACGCCCCGCAGCCGGCGCCCGCACCGCAGAAGAAGAGCGCGGGCCGTGACCTGGGCGCGGCCATAGGCGTCGGCGTCGGGCTCGGCGTCGTGATCGTCGCGTCGTTGTTCATCGTCAAGGCCGTGTTCGTCGGCGTCATAGCGGTCGCAGTCGTCGTGGGCCTGTGGGAACTGACGAAGCGGCTGGAGGAGCGCAAGGGCATCAAGGCGCCCCTCGTGCCGCTGGCGGTCGGCGGCGCGGCGATGATCGTCGCCGGCTACCTGCGGGGTGCCGAAGGCGCCTGGGTGGCGATGTCGCTCACGGCGCTCGCGGTCCTTGTCTGGCGTATGACGGAGCCGCCGGACGGCTATCTCAAGGACGTCACGGCGGGTGTCTTCGCGGCCTTCTACGTGCCGTTCCTGGCCACGTTCGTGGCGATGATGCTGACGGCCGAGGACGGTCCGCGCCGCGTCCTGACCTTCCTCCTTCTGACGGTCGTCAGCGACACGGGCGCGTACGCGATCGGCTGGCGCTTCGGCAGGCACAAGCTCGCCCCGCGCATCAGCCCCGGCAAGACCCGCGAGGGCCTCATCGGCGCGGTCACCTTCGCGATGGTGGCGGGCGCCCTGTGCATGCAGTTCCTGATCGACGGCGGCTCCTGGTGGCAGGGCCTCCTGCTGGGCCTCGCGGTCGCGGCCAGCGCGACCCTCGGCGATCTGGGCGAGTCCATGATCAAGCGCGACCTGGGCATCAAGGACATGGGCACCCTGCTGCCGGGCCACGGCGGCATCATGGACCGTCTGGACTCGCTCCTGCCCACGGCGCCGGTGGTGTGGCTGCTCCTCGTGCTGTTCGTGGGGTCCGGCTGACGGACGGGCCCTTACACCCCCGGAACCACCCCTTCCCTACATATGATCACCGCACCGTGTGATGTGTCCGGACAGGGGTCGGTGTATGTGGGGACGTAAGCGCGCCAGACGTGAGCAGGAGGCGCAGGGATCGGCCGAAGCGCTCGCGGGGAGCATCAGGTCGACCATCGAGTCGGCGGACCAGGCCCATCAGGGGCTGCTGGAACTGCGCGAGGCGCTGGCGCAGGAGATGGCGGAGATCGCGGTCCTGCTCGGCCGGCGGGACGGGCTGCCCGTCGACGCCATCCGCGCGCAGACCGACGCGGCCGCGCGCGTCTTCGCAGACCTGGACACCATGTCGGAGCAGTACGCCGAGACGCGCGCGTTGCTCGTCGGCAAGGACGAGAACGACCTCCACGAGATCATGCCGTGGCTCGAGGTGCTTGTGGAGCACGCCCAGGCGATGGCGGAGGCCGGGGACCCGCTGGTCGGCGCCGTCGAGTCGGTGGTGGAGCTGCGCCAGAAGACCGAACGTCTGCGCGAGGACCTGGTCCCGCTCCGTGAGCGCATCCACGCTGCCTTCCGCGCCGCCCACGACGAGCTGACGGCGACCCATGGCGCGGCCGGCTGGTTCGGCTGGCAGGCGAACCTCGCCGCTCTCGGCGACCGGCTGACCGCCCTGGAGGAGGGCCGGGTCACCCCGACCCCCGAGCGCAAGGTCAGCGACCACTACCGCGAGCTGGAGCGCGAGATCGCCGAACTCCGCGACACGATGTCAGGCACGACTGCCTGACTTGGGCTTTCGTACGTCAGCGCGAGCCTCCGTACGAGCTGACGCCGCCCACCGCTGTCGCGGCTCGACGAACGGCATCAGGAATCGACGACACGGGACGGTCTGATCGCCTCCGGATCCCAGCGGTACATCCGCTTGAACGCGACCCATGCCCCCCAGTCCGGCTCGTACAACGACGTCATCACCAAGGCCACCGCCCGGCCGTCGGGCCCGTGGAAGAGGCAGCGCAGCTTGCCCGGGCGCCAGAGCCCTCCGACGCGCACCTCGACATCGCGGTGCGGCCAGTACGTCGTGTGGTGGCCCGTGAAGCAGTCGAGCATCTCGCCGGTGGTGATCGCACGGGCATCACCCTCGCGCGGCTCGGCCTCCGCCGTCGCGAGAACCGTCCCCGAGGTGTACTCGAGGCTCATGCGGTCAGGGTCCCACACGACCCACGTCATGCGAATCGACGGCGACGGCCAGTCCACCACGGTGAGGATGGCCCGGGTCCCGTCCGGCAGGCCGCGGTACTGGACGACCTGCGTCCTCTGCCGTCGACGGGCCCGGTTGAGCGTGAGCCAGAGGCCGGTGCGGTTGAACTCCACCTCCTCCCTCGCCGGCATGTGGGCCGGAATCGGGAGCGGGACCTCTTCCGCATCACGCCAATCGCTCATGTGTTCGAAGGTAGCGCCGGGTATCGCTTCTGGCGACCCGCTGGCCCCGGATTCACCCGAAGGTGGCGCCCTGCGGCGAGAGGGGCTCACGCGTGACCATCCAAGCCGCGGCAGTTCCGCCAGGAGTCGATGTCGCGATCGGCGGCCTGTGTCTGAACCGCCCCGATGACGCCTCGCGGCCCTGGAAGCCCACGGACAGGGGCAGGACAGACCGGTAACCGCGGTGACAGGCTTTGACCTGTGAGGACATCCCTGAGCCCCGGGATCGCCGGGCCGTCTGGGGGCCGTCGAGGGGGACCGGCGACGATCGGAGATGACCAGTGAGGCCTCCGCGCATGGCTGAGACCCCAGGTCACCCGATCGGATCTGCGACACTGGTGAAGCCATGCCTAAGCCCGGAGAACTCACTTTCGTCGCGCCGCGCGGAGCCAAGACGCCGCCGCGGCATCTTGCCGACCTCACGCCCGCCGAGCGCAAAGAAACGGTCGCCGCGATCGGCGAGAAGCCGTTCCGCGCCAAGCAGCTCTCGCAGCACTACTTCGCCCGGTACGCGCACGACCCGGAGCAGTGGACCGACATCCCCGCCTCCTCCCGCACCAGGCTCCAGGAGGCGCTGTTTCCCGAGCTGATGACGGTCGTGAGGCATCTGTCGACCGACCAGGAGACGACCCGCAAGACGCTGTGGCGGCTGTTCGACGGGACCCTCGTCGAGTCCGTGCTCATGCGGTATCCCGACCGGGTCACCATGTGCATCAGCTCCCAGGCGGGCTGCGGCATGAACTGCCCCTTCTGCGCCACCGGTCAGGCCGGCCTCGACCGCAACCTGTCCACCGCCGAGATCGTGCACCAGATCGTGGACGGCATGCGGGCGCTGCGCGACGGCGAGATCCCCGGCGGTCCGACGCGGCTGTCCAACATCGTCTTCATGGGCATGGGTGAGCCGCTCGCCAACTACAAGCGCGTCGTCGGTGCCATTCGCGCCCTCACCGACCCCGCGCCGGACGGGCTCGGGCTCTCGCAGCGCGGCATCACCGTGTCCACCGTCGGACTGGTGCCGGCCATCCACCGCTTCGCAGACGAGGGCTTCAAGTGCCGGCTCGCCGTCTCCCTGCACGCGCCGGACGACGAGCTGCGCGACACCCTCGTGCCGGTCAACACCCGGTGGAAGGTGCGCGAGGTCCTCGACGCCGGGTTCGAGTACGTCGAGAAGTCCGGGCGGCGGCTGTCCATCGAGTACGCGCTGATCCGGGACATCAACGACCAGGCGTGGCGCGGCGACCGCCTCGGCCGGCTGCTCAAGGGCAAGCCCGTGCACGTCAATCTGATCCCGCTGAATCCGACGCCCGGCTCCAAGTGGACCGCGTCACGGCCCGAGGACGAGAAGGCGTTCGTCGAGGCGATCGCCGCCCATGGAGTGCCGGTGACGATCCGGGACACCCGTGGCCAGGAGATCGACGGAGCGTGCGGGCAGCTGGCGGCCAGCGAGCGTTAGGGCGGTAGTCTGAGCCCGGTAGGTACATCTTCATATTCCGACAGGGGAGCGCCACAGCGCTGAGAGTGCGGGAGAGCCCGCAGACCCTCTGAACCTCGCCCAGGTCATTCTGGGTAGGAAGTTCGGTCTTCACTCAAGCTGTTGCGCCCTGCCCGGGATCCCTACGGAGCCCCGGGCAGGGCCGCGTCTCTTCCTGGTCACCCCAGGAGGAAATCAAGTGAGCATCACCGGTAAGCAGTTCGCGGCCGTGGTCGTCGGGCTGGGCATGGTCACGCTGTCCGCGTGCGGGTCGTCCGGCTCCTCGAGCGGGAGCGGCGGCGACTCCAAGACCGTGACCCTGGTCAGTCATGACTCGTGGGCCGCCTCCAAGAGCGTCATCTCGGCCTTCGAGAAGCAGTCCGGATACACGGTCAAGGTCCTCAAGGACGGCGACGCGGGTCAGGCCGTCAACAAGGCGATCCTCACCAAGGACAATCCGCAGGGCGACGTCCTCTTCGGCGTCGACAACACGCTGCTCTCGCGGGCCCTCGACAACGGTCTTTTCCAGCCGTACGAGGCCAAGGGCCTCGACCAGGCCGGCGCACGGTACCAACTCGACAAGGACAAGCACCGGGTCACGCCGATCGACTACGGCGACATCTGTGTCAACTACGACAAGAAGTACTTCGCCGACCACAAGCTGACTCCGCCGGTCTCCTTCGACGACCTCACCAAGCCCGCGTACAAGGACCTGCTGGTCACCGAGAACGCCTCCACGTCCTCGCCCGGCCTCGGCTTCCTGCTCGGCACCGCCGCCCGGTACGGCGATGGGGGCACCTCCCGCTCGAGCGAAGCCGAGAGTGGGGGAGGCTGGCAGGACTACTGGAAGAAGCTCAAGGCCAACGGTGTGAAGGTGGTCGACGGCTGGGACCAGGCGTACAACGAGGAGTTCTCCGGTTCGGCCGGCGGCAGGAAGGCGGGGGGCGACCGGCCCCTGGTCGTCTCGTACGCGTCCTCGCCGCCCGCCGAGGTCATCTATGCCCAGCCGCGGCCCAAGACCGCGCCGACCGGCGTCGCGACCGGCACCTGCTTCCGCCAGATCGAGTTCGCGGGCCTGCTGAGCAACGCTCACAACCCGCAGGGCGGCAAGGCGTTCATCGACTTCCTGCTCACCAAGAGGTTCCAGGAGGACATGCCGCTCAACATGTTCGTGTACCCGGTGGTCAACGGTGCGAAGGTGCCCTCGGAGTTCACCGAGTACGGCCCCGCGGCCAAGGACCCCGAGACCATGGCCCCCGCCAGGGTCACCGCCAACCGTGACCAGTGGGTCAGGTCGTGGACGTCACTCGTACTGAAGTAGCACCGCGGACCCGGGGGAGCGCGGCGCGGCTCGGGCTCATGGCCCTGCCCGTCGCGTTCTTCGCGGTCTTCTTCGCCTACCCCGTCGCCGCGATCGTCTCGCGCGGTCTCCACGTCGACGGGGCGTGGCGCTTCGGGCGGATCGCGCACGTGCTCGCACAGCCCGACATCCGGCATGTGCTGTGGTTCACGACCTGGCAGGCGCTCGCCTCCACCGCCCTCACGCTGCTGGTCGCGCTCCCCGGCGCGTACGTCTTCGCGCGCTACGACTTCCCGGGCAAGCAGGTGCTGCGCGCGGTCGTCACCGTCCCGTTCGTGCTGCCCACGGTTGTCGCCGGCAGCGCCTTCCTGGCGCTCGTCGGCCGCGGCGGACTCCTCGACGACCTGTGGGGCCTGCGACTCGACACCACCGTGTGGGCCATCCTGCTCGCTCACGTCTTCTTCAACTACGCGGTCGTCGTCCGCACGGTCGGCAGCCTGTGGGCACAGCTCGACCCGCGCCAGGAGGAGGCCGCCCGCGTGCTCGGCGCCTCCCGGTTCGCGGCCTGGCGGCAGGTGACGCTGCCCGCGCTGGGCCCGGCCGTTGCCGCCGCAGGGCTGATGGTGTTCCTGTTCACCTTCACCTCGTTCGGCGTGGTGCAGATCCTCGGCGGCCCCACCTTCGCCACGCTGGAGGTCGAGATCTACCGGCAGACCTCGGAGATCTTCGACCTGTCCACGGCCGCCGTGCTGACGATCGTCCAGTTCGTGGCGGTGGGCGCGATCCTCGTCGTGCACGCCTGGACCGTGCGCCGCCGCGAGAGCGCGCTGCGGCTGGTCGACGCGTCCCTCACGGGGCGCACACCGCGCGGGGCGGGGCAGTGGGCGCTGCTCGGCTCGGTCCTCGCCACCGTCGCCGTGCTGTTGGTGCTGCCGCTCGCCGTCCTCGTGCAACGGTCCTTCGACGCGCCGGGTTTCGGGTACTACAAGGCGCTGATGCGGGCGGACGGCGGAACCTTCCTCGTGGCTCCGATCGACGCCGTCGGCAACTCGCTCCAGTACGCCGTCGCCGCCACCCTGATCGCCGTACTGATCGGCTCACTCGCCGCCGCGGCACTCGCCCGGAGGGACGCCGGCCGTCTCGTGCGCGGCTTCGACGCGCTGCTGATGCTGCCGTTGGGCGTATCCGCCGTCACGGTGGGCTTCGGTTTCCTGATCGCCCTCGACAAGCCGCCCCTCGACCTGCGTGGATCCTGGATCCTGGTGCCGCTCGCGCAGGCGCTGGTGGGTGCCCCTTTCGTCGTACGCACCATGCTGCCCGTGCTGCGGGCCGTGGACGAACGGCTGCGGGAGGCGGCCGCCGTGCTCGGGGCGTCGCCGTCGCGGGTGTGGCGTGAGGTCGACCTGCCGATCGTGCGGCGGGCGCTGCTGGTCGCGGCCGGGTTCGCGTTCGCTGTGTCGCTGGGCGAGTTCGGGGCGACCGTGTTCATCGCGCGGCCCGACAACCCGACGCTGCCCGTCGCGGTGGCGCGGCTGCTCGGACGGGCCGGCGACCTCAACTACGGCCAGGCCATGGCCCTCTCGACGATTCTGATGGTGGTGTGCGCGGTGGCGCTGCTGGTCCTGGAGAGGCTGCGGACGGATCGGACGGGGGAGTTCTGACGATGCTCAGGCTTGACCAAGCCACCGTGCGCTTCGCGGGGCGCGCCGCGCTCGACGGAGTCGACCTCGACGTCGCCGAGCACGAGATCGTGTGTGTGCTCGGGCCGAGCGGCAGCGGCAAGTCGACGCTGCTGCGGACCGTGGCCGGACTGCAACCCCTCGACTCAGGGCGGGTGTTCCTCGACGGCCGGGATCTGGACGGAGTGCCCGCGCACCGACGCGGCGTCGGACTGATGTTCCAGGACCACCAGTTGTTCCCGCAGCGGGACGTGGGCGGGAACGTCGCCTTCGGGCTGCGCATGCACGGCGCCGCCCGCACGGACCGGGAGGTTCGCGTAAGGGAGTTGCTCGACCTCGTCGGACTGCCCGGGGCCACGCGCAGGGCCGTCGCCTCGCTCTCCGGCGGCGAGCAGCAGCGCGTCGCGCTCGCCCGAGCCCTCGCGCCCCGGCCGCGGCTGCTGATGCTGGACGAACCGCTGGGCCAGCTGGACCGGTCGCTGCGCGAGCGCCTCGTCGTCGAACTCCGTGATCTGTTCGGGCGGCTGGGCACCACCGTGCTCGCCGTCACCCACGACCAGGGCGAGGCCTTCGCGCTCGCCGACCGGGTCGTGGTGATGCGTGAGGGGCGGATCGCCCAGTCCGGTACGCCTCTTGAGGTATGGCAGCGGCCAGCGGACGCGTTCGTGGCGCGTTTCCTCGGCTTCGACAACGTGGTGGAGGCGACCGTCGTCGGAGGGGCCGCGGACACGCCATGGGGCAAGCTCCCCGTCCCGGGGGGCTCCCCGCAAGGGTCACGCACGCTGCTCGTGCGGCCCGCCGGCGTACGGCTCGTCGACGCGTCCGAGGGTCTGCGCTGCACGGTGGCCGCTCGCACCTTCCGCGGCACCCATGTCGCGGTGCGACTGCGGCCGGAGGAGGCGCCCGCGCTGGAGGCGGCGTGCCCGCTGCGCGCGGCGCCGGAGACCGGCGACGAGGTCGGGGTCGTCTTCGACGCGGCGGAAGTCGTCGTCCTCGGGAACACCTCCGGCGCATAGCGGGGCACCGGCCCGAGCGCACACACAAAACGGCCCGCCCCTGCAGGGGCGGGCCGTCGTGCGGACGGTCGCGGTCGGCGCGTCAGTTGGCCTTCGACGCGCCGCGACGGCGCATGCCGAAGAACACAGCGCCACCGCCGATGACGACCAGGCCGCCGGCGATGCCGGCGATCACGGGCGTGCTGGAGCTGGCACCGGTCTCGGCCAGGTTGGAGCTACCGGCCGCGGGCGAGGGGGAGTTGTCCCCGGTGGCGGCGGGTGACGTGCTCTCCGAGGCCGACGGCGTGGCCGACGGCTTCGGGGTCTCCGAGGCCGGCGGAGTGGTCTCCGAGGCCGGCGGGGTGGTCTCGGGGGTCGTGCAGGCCTTGTCCGGCGTCGTCAGGCCGGGCGAGACGTCGTCGTTGACGATGCCGTCCACGGTGATGTGGACGCGGTACTCGGCGTTGGGCGCCCAGTCCTCGGAGAACGTGACCTTCGCGCCCTGCTTGGTGCCGGTGACGGTCTGTTCGCCGACCTTCCTCTCGTCCGCGCCGTTGGACTCGAGGTAGACCGTGACGGTCGCCAGCTTGCCCGAGGCGTCCGTGTCGGTGACGGTGATGATGCCCTTCCCGTTGCCGTCGCAGGACGCGGCGGCCGAGAAGTCACGGATGTTGCAGGCGAGCGCGTTTCCGGCGGCGCCGAGCGCGAGCGCGGCGGTGGCGGAGACGACGCCGAGAATGCGCACCGTTCGTGCGGTGCGGGAGGATATGGACACGATTGCCCTTCACGGGATGCGCAACTGCGGGGGGTTACCAGGGACGTTGCTGCAACAACAGCATCCCCAAGAGGCTCACAGGTTTATAAGCGGCGGCTAAGTGCTGTCAACGGCGATGTCCGGCATGACGGTCGACTTTGCCGTGTCATTAACCACGGGCGCGTTTGAAAGCCGCCGTAATGGCCTCAACCCCCCGCCGTTGCGCTCCCGTTCAGCGGCGTGACGTCAGCCCTGCACCGCCGCCGGGTCCATCCACATGACCTCCCAGGTGTGGCCGTCGAGGTCGTCGAAGGCGCGGCCGTACATGTAGCCGTGGTCGACCGCCTCCCGGTTGCCCGTGCCGCCCGCCGCGAGCGCCCGGTCGACCAACTCGTCCACCTTCTCGCGGCTTTCGGCACTCAGACAGATCAACACCTCACTGGTCTCGGTGGCGTCCGCGATCTCCTTCTGGGTGAAGTCGGCGTAACGCTGCTTGCTCAGCAGCATCGCGATGATCGTGTCGCTGATGACGACGCAGGCGCAGTCGTCCGTCGTGAACTGCGGATTGATCGTGTAGCCCAGTTCCGTGAAGAACTTCTTCGACGAGTCGACGTCGGAGACGGGCAGGTTCACGAAGATCATCTGCTGGTACATGAGGGGTCTCTCCCGGTGGTGGTGGGTCGTACGGAGGGATGGACCGGGGTCCGATACGAAACTCATCGCCGGGGCGCCAAGATTTTTCCGGCTTTCTCATCGGGTCAGCGGCATCGCCGCGATCTCCGCGACCGCCCACGTCACCGGCACGAACACCACCACCAGCGTCCCCCCGCGCAGCAGTGCCGCGGTGCGCAGCACCGTGGCCGGTGCGCCCAGCCGCACCAGCGCGGCGATCGTGTCGGCGCGCGCCTGTCTCGCCTCCACGGCGGCCATCGCCAGCGTCGCGAGTGTGCAGCCCGCCACCAGCACGGCACCCAGCACGGTGAGCGGCCCGAACGACGGACGCGCGCCGCCGTACAGCGCCGCCATCGCATACGCCCCCGACGCCACCGCGCACACCACCCCGAGCGGCCGCCCGATCCGCCGTGCCTCCTCCTGCAGACAGCGCCCGGCGAGCAGTCGCACGGGACCGGGGTGCGCGGACTGCAGCAGCCAGCCGCACAGGTGAGCGAGCGCGGGCCCGGCCAGCGCCAGCCCCAGCGCGGTCAGGGCCCAGCCCGCCAGCACCCCGAGGGGCCCACTCGCGAGACCGCCGGGCAGGTGGAGCCCCGGCGCCTGGCCGTCATGGCTCGCTCGTGTCTCCACGGCGAGTCCCGCGGCGAGCGCGGCCACACCCCAGGGGAGGCCGCCCGGGGCGGGCCGGGGAGCGGGAGGCAGATCGGGCGCGGGTGCGTCGCCCGACAGGCCGGGGGACCCGGCGTCCGAGGCGTCCTCGGACTCGGCGGGGGACTGTGCGCCGTCGCCGCGACGCCCCGCGCGTGGCGGCCGTCCGTCCCTCGGCCGCAGGGCAAGGGCGCTCGCCAGGGACGCGGTGAGCGGCACCAGGGCGAGGAGCGTGAGCGCCGCGGGCAGCGGCAGGGACTGGTCGGCGGCGAGGAACCCGGCGGCCACGCCGTCGAAGGGCATCCCCGTCAGATCGCCACGCAGGTGCAGGAAGACCAGGAGTGCCAGAAGCGAGCCGAGCACGGTCGACAGCGCCGTGGTCACCGACGAGAGAGCCATCAGCCGGGCCGGTCCTAGGCCGATCATGGCCAGACCGGACCGCGGGCGGGTGCCCGGGTCCGTACGGGCGACCGCGACCGCGAAGTACACCGTCGCGACCGCCGGCGCCAGGCACCAGGCGAGCCGCAGCACGGAACCGGCAGACGCCTCCGGGTGCTCCATCGCGTACCCCAGCGTGCACAGCAGCAGGAAGCCCGTGCCCGCCGAGGCCGCTGCCACGAGGAGTCGGCGGAGCTGTACCAGGGGGCGGGCCCCGCGCGCTAGACGGAGAGCGAGCATGGTGCTCGGCCTTCCTCGGGCACCGGGGGCAGATGCACGGTGTTCACCCGCCGACCGTCCAGCAGGGACACCGTGCGATCGGCCACGGCCGCGCCGTCCGCCGGGTGTGTGGCGAGGACGACCGTGATGCCGTGCGAGCGGGCCGCCGCGGTGAGCGTGCGCAGCACCTGGACGCCGTCGGCGTGGTGCAGCGAGGCGGTCGGCTCGTCCGCGAAGAGCACGGTCGGGCACGCGGCGAGCGCCCGGGCGACGGCGATCCGCTGCCGCTCGGCCTGGGCCAGCTCGTACGGGCGCTTGCGCGCGCAGCCGCCGACGTCGAGGCGCTCCAGCCACTCCAGGGCGGTGGTTTTGGCCCGGCGGCGGCTCGTGCCGCGCAGCATCAGCGGCAGGGCGGTGTTCTCCCAGGCGTTCAGCTCGGCCAGGAGCAGGGGCGCCGGATCGATCCAGCCGAACCGGTCGCGGCGCAGCCGTTCCCGGGTGAGCGGGCCCATCGTGTGGACCGGTGTGCTGTTGAACCAGACCTCCCCCCGCTGGGCGGGGAGGAGCCCGGCCAGGCACTGGAGCAGGGTCGTCTTGCCGCTGCCGCGCGGGCCGGTGACGGCGAGGATCTCGCCCTCGCGTACACCCAGTGAGACACCGCAGAGCGCGGGCGAGCCGTTGTGCTGGAAGTGCAGGGCGCGTGCCCAGAGCACGTCGTTGTCCGGCGGGGCCACCATCGCGTACACCTCGGTTCTGATCCGTTGTCCCATGCCGGTCCCCCGCCCGGGGGACCGTTCGGGGGAACGAAGGCCGGAGCGATCGGTCACATTGCACGCTAGGCAGGCGGCACCGGAAGCCGCGGAAAGCGACGGCCCCGGGCCGCCGTTTCTCACTCGAACGGGCGGCACGGGGCCGTTGCTGATCCTTCGGAAGGATGATCGGAACCTCGGGCGGCTCAGAGCTTGGTCCACGCCTCCGTCAACGTCGCACGCAGGATCTGCTCGATTTCGTCGAACGTCTCCTGGTTGGAGATCAGCGGCGGGGCGAGCTGGACGACCGGGTCGCCGCGGTCGTCGGCACGGCAGTACAGGCCGTTCTCGAACAGCGCCTTGGAGAGGAACCCGTACAGGACGCGCTCGGTCTCCTCCGCGTCGAACGACTCCTTGGTCGCCTTGTCCTTGACCAGTTCGATGCCGTAGAAGAAGCCGTTGCCGCGGACGTCGCCGACGATCGGCAGGTCGTGCAGCTTCTGCAGGGTCGAGAGGAACGCCGACTCGTTGTCCAGCACGTGCTGGTTGAGGTTCTCGCGCTCGAACAGGTCGAGGTTGGCGAGGCCCACGGCCGCGGAGACCGGGTGGCCGCCGAAGGTGTAGCCGTGCAGGAAGGTGTTGTCGCCCTTGTAGAACGGCTCGGCCAGACGGTCGGAGACGATGCACGCGCCGATCGGGGAGTAGCCCGAGGTCATGCCCTTGGCGCAGGTGATCATGTCCGGGACGTAGTCGAACTTGTCACAGGCGAACATCGTGCCCAGGCGGCCGAAGGCGCAGATGACCTCGTCCGACACCAGCAGCACGTCGTACTGGTCGCAGATCTCGCGCACCCGCTGGAAGTAGCCGGGCGGCGGCGGGAAGCAGCCGCCGGCGTTCTGCACGGGCTCCAGGAAGACCGCGGCGACGGTGTCCGGGCCCTCGAAGAGGATCTGCTGCTCGATCTGGTCGGCGGCCCAGCGGCCGAAGGCTTCCGGGTCGTCGCCGAATATCGGCGCGCGGTAGATGTTGGTGTTGGGGACCTTGTGCGCGCCTGGCACCAGCGGCTCGAACGGCGCCTTCAGGCCCGGCAGGCCGGTGATGGACAGCGCGCCCTGCGGGGTGCCGTGGTAGGCGACCGCGCGGGAGATGACCTTGTGCTTGGCGGGCTTGCCGACCAGCTTGAAGTACTGCTTGGCGAGCTTCCAGGCGGTCTCGACCGCCTCGCCGCCGCCGGTGGTGAAGAAGACCTTGTTGAGGTCGCCCGGCGCGTGGTGGGCGAGCCGCTCGGCGAGCTCCACGGCCTTCGGGTGGGCGTAGGACCACACCGGGAAGAACGCCAGCTCCTGGGCCTGCTTGAACGCCGTCTCCGCCAGTTCGGTGCGGCCGTGGCCCGCCTGGACCACGAAGAGGCCGGCGAGACCGTCGAGGTAGCGCTTGCCCTTGTCGTCGTAGATGTAGGTGCCCTCGCCCCGGACGATGGTGGGAACGGGTGCGTTCTCGTACGAGGACATGCGGGTGAAGTGCATCCACAGGTGGTCGTACGCGGTCTTGCTGAGGTCCTTGGTGCTCACGGCTATCGGGTTCCCCACATATAGGTCTGCTTCTTGAGCTTGAGGTAGACGAAGCTCTCGGTGGAGCGCACTCCGGGGAGGGCCCGGATGCGTTTGTTGATGACGTCCAGCAGGTGGTCGTCGTCCTCGCAGACGATCTCCACCATCAGGTCGAACGAGCCTGCGGTCATCACCACGTACTCGCATTCGGACATGGCGGTCAGCGCGTCGGCGACGGACTCCACGTCGCCCTCGACGTTGATCCCGACCATCGCCTGCCGCCGGAAGCCCACGGTGAGCGGGTCCGTGACGGCGACGATCTGCATCACGCCCTGGTCGAGCAGCTTCTGGACGCGCTGGCGCACGGCCGCCTCGGAGAGCCCGACGGCCTTGCCGATGGCTGCGTACGGCCGACGGCCGTCCTCCTGGAGCTGTTCGATGATGGCGAGGGAGACGGCGTCCAGCTGGGGAGTGCCGTTCCTGGACTCGCGGGAGTCCCTCTGGTCTGCGCTTCGACTGGCCACGACCTCACTGTGCACGACGTCTCGACAGTTCCGCAAGATTGGATCGATGAAATTCGTTGTTTACGTGGTGGAACCCTGCGGATTTCGCAGTTCTGAGGCGATCGGGGGTGTTGAAAACGTGGGGCCACGGACTAGGGTGGGTGTCTCAGTGATTGGACACCCGAATTTGGAGGGCCGGCAGTGAGCACCGAGCTGCGTCGTCTGCGCAACTACATCGACGGCGAATTCCGTGACGCCGCCGACGGACGGACCACCGAGGTGGTCAACCCCGTGACCGGTGAGGCGTACGCGACCGCCCCCCTGTCCGGGCAGGCGGACGTCGACGCCGCGATGGCGGCCGCCGCCGCGGCCTTCCCGGCCTGGCGCGACACCACGCCCGCCGAGCGCCAGAAGGCCCTCCTCAAGATCGCTGACGCGTTCGAGGAGCGCGCCGAGGAACTGATCGCGGCCGAGGTCGAGAACACGGGCAAGCCGATCGGGCTGACCCGGTCGGAGGAGATCCCGCCGATGGTCGACCAGATCCGCTTCTTCGCGGGCGCGGCCCGTATGCTCGAGGGGCGCTCGGCCGGCGAGTACATGGAGGGGATGACCTCGATCATCCGCCGCGAGCCGGTCGGCGTCTGCGCGCAGGTCGCGCCGTGGAACTACCCGATGATGATGGCCGTGTGGAAGTTCGCCCCGGCGATCGCCGCAGGCAACACCGTCGTCCTGAAGCCGTCGGACACCACCCCGGCGTCCACGGTCCTGATCGCCGACATCATGGGCTCGATCCTGCCCAAGGGTGTCTTCAACGTCATCACCGGCGACCGTGACACCGGCCGCATGATGGTCGAGCACCCGACCCCGGCGATGGCGTCCATCACGGGTTCGGTCCGCGCCGGCATGTCCGTCGCCGAGTCCGCGTCCAAGGACCTCAAACGCGTCCACCTGGAGCTGGGTGGCAAGGCGCCGGTCGTCGTCTTCGAGGACACCGACATCGCCAAGGCCGTCGAGGACATCTCGGTGGCGGGCTTCTTCAACGCCGGCCAGGACTGCACGGCCGCCACCCGCGTCCTCGTCCAGGAGTCCATCCACGACGAGTTCGTGGCCGCGCTCGCCAAGGCCGCCGCCGAGACGAAGACGGGCCAGCCGGACGACGAGGACGTGCTGTACGGGCCCCTCAACAACCCGAACCAGCTCAAGCAGGTCTCCGGCTTCATCGAGCGCCTGCCCGCCCACGCCAAGGTCGAGGCCGGCGGTCACCAGGTCGGCGAAAAGGGCTACTTCTACGCGCCGACCGTCGTCTCGGGCCTCCAGCAGGACGACGAGATCATCCAGAAGGAGGTCTTCGGCCCGGTCATCACCGTCCAGTCCTTCACGGACGAGGAGCAGGCGATCCAGTACGCGAACGGCGTCGAGTACGCCCTCGCGTCCTCGGTGTGGACGAAGGACCACGCGCGCGCGATGCGCCTGTCCAAGGCCCTCGACTTCGGCTGTGTGTGGATCAACACGCACATCCCGCTGGTCGCGGAGATGCCCCACGGCGGCTTCAAGAAGTCCGGCTACGGCAAGGACCTGTCGGCGTACGGCTTCGACGACTACACGCGGATCAAGCACGTGATGACGTCGCTGGACGCGTAAGCGGCGTACGGCAACTGCGCGGCCCCGGATCGGAGATGTTCCGTCCGGGGCCGCGGTGTCTCCGGCGATCAGCAGGCGATCGAAACACTCCCACCGACGATGCCGCTGTCTCGAGTCACCCCTAACTCTCGGCGACGCGTACGAGTGCGAGAGTGATGTTGTCGGGGCCGCCCTCGGCGATGGCGGCCCTCCACAGCTCGAAGACGGCCCGGCCGTCGTCGTGGTCCCGCAGCACGTCGGCGACGGCGTCGTCCGGCACGGGATCGGTGAGGCCGTCGGTACAGACGAGGCAGCGGTCGCCGGGCGACAAAGACTCGGTCCTCACATGAGGGCCGACGGCACGGTACTCCGGGCTGCCGCCCAGACACTGCGTCACCAGGGAGGTGGTGCGCTGCCCCGGTTGCAGTGGCGGGCTGTCGTCCAGGCTCAGCTGCCGCAGCTCCTCCCGCGGCGCGGCGAAGACCCGGCTGTCGCCCACGTTGAACACCAGCAGCGACTCGGGCAGTACGACCACCCCCGCGAGCGTGGTGCCCATCATCGTGACCCCGCCACGGTCCTCCCCCTTGGCCTCGGCGGCGGCGTACACGGCGCGGTTGCAGGACTCGACGGCCTCCCGGAGGGCGTCCTCACTGTTCAGCGCGGGCCCCATGAACGCGAGCCTCCGGACGACCAGCGCGCTGGCCACCTCGCCGCCGGGATGCCCGCCCAGCCCGTCGGCCACGGCGACGACAAGTGGCGTACCCAGAGGGAACACCAGCGTCTGAGGATTCTCGGTGACGGTCGCGCACAGCGTCCACGGCCCCGCGACGAGGCTGTCCTCGTTCTTGTCCCGTAGCAGCCCGGGGTGGCTCAGCGCACTGACCGCGACATACGACACTCCAAGGCCACCACCCTCCGGCCGGCCGACCCGGACCCGGGCCGGGCCACGTTTTCGAGTCTAGGCCCGCTCCTCGGCTGCCGCGCCAGCCGCCGAGGCGCCATCCCCCGGCCCACGCCGCACCTCCCCGGGCCGCGGGCATCAGGTCGAGGCCCCGCCCCTGGGAAACAGCCGGACGCGGCAAGGAGCCGGTCCCCGTTGTCGGACCGAGCTCCATACCTGCCATGCGAATACGGGACCTCCCGCTGTCATGCGAATGCGGGACCTCCCGGGCGATCACGCGCGATTGCCGCGATCACCGGTCTACGCGTCGTCGGTCCGCTCGCCCTCCGCCTGGGACGGCTCGGTCCTGGGGACTTCCGGGTGCCGCTCCATCGCCGTGCGCTCGCTCACCTCGTCCCGCTCGCCTTCTGCCTGCGACGGTGTGCCCGAGTACCACGTGTCGTAATCCGAGGCTCCGGATTTCATGACGGGCCTCCTTCGTTGCTCACCTCCATGCTCCCCCTCCAAGGGCGTCACGGCGACACCAGTCGTCGAGGGGCCGCTCATCCCGTACGGCGTCGGATCCGGTGTGCACGCGTCGGCCCAGGATCGCGACGGCGGCAAGCTTGACCACGATCACCCCCAGTACGACGCCGACCGCCCAGCGCGGGGCGACAGCACGGCTCCGGCGAGGCCCAGGTGCACGGCGACAGCCAGGACGGCCAGGACCGCGACCCCTGCCCAGGCGAGGTGGTTCCGGCGGGCCGGGACCGGTCGCGTGGACGCGGGGGCGGGGGCGGGGGCGGGGGCGACGGGGTGACGCGTACGCGTCTCCTCGTGGACTTCCCAGTCGCGGAGATCGGTGCCGCGCTGCACCGCGGGGAGCACGTCGCCCACGCCGAGCAGCATCTGCGCACCTTCGTCCGCGACCTGCTCGCCGAAGGCGTGGAGGCGGGCGAGGTACGTGACGACGTGGCGCCGGACGAACTCGCCGGCTACTGCCTGTACGCCCTTGCCGCGGCGGGTGGTCTGGCTGCCGGCGCCGCGGTACGCAGGCTCGTCGCGGCCACGGTCGACGGCCTGCGACCGTCCCGCTGACGGTCCGGGATGTCGCCCGGGGGACGGTAGGCCGGTGCCGGCGGCACCGGTCTACCGGTGGTGGTGTCAGTTCCCGCCGAGCAGCTTGTTCATCTCGGTGATCTCGGCGTTCTGTGCGGTGACGATGTCATCGGCCAGGGAGGTGGCGGGGCCGTATTCGCCCTTGCCCTTCTCGGTGGTGGCCATCTGGACGGTGCCCTTGTGGTGCTCGACCATCATGGTCAGGAACATGGTGTCGAAGTCCTTGCCGGAGGCCTTCTTCAACGCGTCCATGTCCCTGGTGGCCATCATTCCGGGCATGCCGGAGTGGCTGGAGTGCTCCATGCCGGGCATGGACTCCATGGAACCGTCGGACGTCGGTACCTCCTCGCCCCACGACTTCAGCCAGCCCGTCATGGTCGCGATCTCCGGGCCCTGCGCCTTCTGGATGCGCGAGGCGAGGTCCTTGACCTGGGCGGAGGAAGCCCGGTCGGCGGCGAGCCCCGCCATCTCCAGGGCCTGCTGGTGGTGCCGGATCATGCCTTGCGCGAAGGACACGTCCTGGGCGTTGTGCGTTCCGGCGGTGGCTTCTGCGCCCGCGGACGACGACGCCGGGTCGTGGCCCGAGTGGCCGCTGCTGTCACTGCCACCGCCGCAGGCGGCGAGGGCGACGGCGGCGGTGGCGGTGGCCGCGATGAGGGCGGCGCGGCGCGTGAGGGTACGGGGGATGGACATGCCTGAACTCCTGCGGTGTGGAAGAACGGATCTGGGCGTACGTGAGCGCCGCGTCGGGTCGTGACGCGGTGCCGGGCGGCCTCTAGATCCGCAGGAGTCGGAGTTCGGACAGAGACGGTGGCGCGCGTGCGCCGTCCGGAGCCGCGGCCGTGTTCGAGCACGCGGCGTCGGCGTGCGCGGCGACGGCCACCGGATCCGGAGCGAGCGCGGGCAGGGACGGTCCCCCGCTGATGGCGCCCGACGCGCAGGTCGAGTCGGCGTGCTGGACGTGGCTCCCGCCGCAGTGGCCGTCGGGGCATTGGTCGTCCGTCGCCGTGACGGCCGCCATGGTCCGGGCTCGGCCTGTTGGCGGGGGCTGCTGGGCATGCACGCCCTCGCTCCTGGGGGCCTCGCGAACTCGGCGACGCGGGCGGCCCCTCCTCGTGGCAGCAGTCGCCTCGTTCGCCACGCTCACCTACGGCTATGCGACACTCTCGGTGCTCCTCGCGGTGGGTGCGGGGGCCGTGTGCGCCCTCTTCCGCTCCGTGTCGGTCGCACCCACGCCCGAGACAGAGGGGTGAACGGACCCGATCGCGTCGATCAGTCCTGGTGCTTGTGGGGCAGGAGGTGCCGGGCGAGGAGCCCGGCGGCGAGTACCCCCAGGGCGACGAGGGCGTAGAGCGGACAAACGAGCGGCCGCCGGACCGGCCGAGGAGGTATCCGACGTCGTCCCCGGCGACGGCCGCGACGGCCGCGACGAACGCGACCGCCGCCACGGCCATGATGTCCAGCCGCCCCGGCGTGGATTCCACCGTATGCTGCCGCCGTGACGTGAGCGGGTGCGTGTGCCCCGCCTTGCGACGGGTACTGCGTGGCAGCACGCTGCTTGACGACGCAGATGACGAAGGGAACCCTTCGATGACCCAGCATCCCCCCACGGCGCCCCTCGACCGCCCCGTGGTGGCCTCGTATCCGACCTACGAGGGTGCCCAGCGTGCCGTCGACTTCCTCTCCGACAGCAAGTTCCCGGTGGAGCGCACGGCGATCATCGGCTCCGACCTGCGGATGGTGGAGACGGTGCTCGGCCGCCTCACCCGCGGCCGGGCCGCCTTGGCGGGCGCGGGCTCGGGTGCCTGGTTCGGCCTGCTCATCGGCCTGCTCCTGTCGTTGTTCGCCGCGGGCAACCATCACGTCATCGTGCTGATGCTCAGTGGTCTGTTCTACGGCGCGGTCTTCGGAGCGCTCTTCGGCTTCGCCGGCCATGCCCTCACCGGAGGCCGACGCGACTTCGCCTCCCGCAGTCAGATCGTCGCCGCCCGCTACGACGTGGTCGCCGAGGCGGAGGTCGCGGAAGAAGCGAAGAACCTGCTGATCAAGCTCGGTTGGCGCGAGGGCTGAGCGGTACGCCCCGGGGCCTCGTGGCCCGAGAAACCCGCCTTCGTGGCAGCCGCGGTGCCGCGCGTCCTGCCGAGCCGCTCGGCGGGGAAGCGAAATGATTCCTCCTTGTATGTCGGGATTATCCGCAGCAGAAGGAGGCAAAAACCATGTCCGTGATGCGAGTCGCCCAGGTGGCCGAGCCGGGGGGAAGTTTCGAGATCGTCGAACGCGAGGTGCCGGAGCCAGGGCCGGGACACGTGCGGATCGCCGTGGAGGCTTCGGGCGTCTGCCACACCGATGCGGTCTTCGTGCAAACCCCGTTTCCGGGCGTCACGTTCCCTCTCGTCACCGGACACGAGGTGGCGGGCAGGATCGACGCGGTGGGCGAGGGGGTGGCCGGCTGGGAGGCCGGCGACCGGGTCGAGGTGGGCTGGTTCGGCGGTCAGTGCGGGCACTGCCGTCCCTGCAGGCAGGGCGACTTCATCAGCTGCGAGAACCTGAAGGTCCCCGGCTGGGCGTACGACGGCGGATACGCCACCCATATGGTTGCGCCCGTCGAGGCCCTGGCACGGATCCCCGAGGGCCTTTCCGCGGTGGATGCCGCTCCGCTCGGGTGTGCGGGAGTGACCTCCTTCATGGGGCTGCGCTCCAGCGTGGCACGCGCCGGCGACCTCGTCGCGGTGCTCGGGGTGGGGGGCCTGGGGCATCTGGGCGTCCAGTACGCGGCCAGGATGGGCTTCGAGACCGTGGCGATCGCCCGCGGCCGGGACAAGGAGGCGCTGGCCCGGGAGCTGGGTGCGGACCACTACATCGACAGCTCGGCGTCCGATCCCGCGCAGGAGCTGAAGGAACTGGGCGGGGCGAAGGTCGTCCTTGGCACCGCGGCGAACTCCGATGCCATGGCGGCGACGATCGACGGGCTCGCTCCGCGCGGACAGTTGGTCGTGATCGGGGTGACGGACCAGCCGATCAAGGTGAGGCCGCTGCAGCTCATCGGCGGCAGCCAGTTCTTGAGCGGGCATCCGTCGGGCACGGCGCAGGAGGTCGAGGAGACCATGGCCTTCAGCGGCCGTACCGGAGTCCGTCCGATGGTGGAGACGATGCCGCTGGAGGAGGTCAACGACGCCTTCGCGCGCATGCTGTCCGGGGCGGCGCGCTTCCGCATGGTGCTGACCACCGGCGGATGACACCACCGCGACCGAGGGAGGTGGCGGATCTGTCGCTATCATGTGCCGATCGTCGAATGATTGCCTGAGCATGTCCTTCGAAGCCACCGACTACACGCAGCAGACCGCGTGCGGTCACAACCAGCGCTCTCCGCTGCGCGACTTCCTGCGGACCGAGACCGGAAGCGCCGCCGTCCTGGTGGCGGCGACGCTCGCGGCACTCGTCTGGGCCAACGCGACACCCTCGGTCTACGAGGCCTTCTGGCACACCCGTCTCTCGGTCCGGATCGGTTCGTACGGTGTGTCGCTCCCGCTGCGCGAGTGGGTGAACAGCGGGCTGATGACGCTGTTCTTCTTCGTCGTCGGACTGGAGGCGCGCCGCGAGTTCGACATGGGTGAGCTGCGCGACCGCACACGGCTCGCCCTGCCGCTCGCGGCGGGTGTCAGCGGCATGCTCGTCCCGATCGGTATCTACCTCGCGATCAACGCGGGCCACGGATCGACGCAGGGCTGGGGTGCGGCGATGTCCACCGACACCGCCTTCGCGCTGGGCATGCTGGCCGTCGTCGGGCGCCGTATACCGCCGGGACTACGGGTCTTCATCCTCACGATCACCGTGGTCGACGACTTCCTGGCGCTCGGCGTCATCGCCTTTGCCTACAGCGACCGCCTCACCGTGCCGGCGCTCCTTGTGGCCGTCGGGACCTTCGCCGTCGTACTGCTCGTCCGGTGGCTCGGGGTCCGTCGAGGCGTGGTGTACGCGCTGCTCGCGTTGGTCGCCTGGGGTGCGCTGCTCGAATCCGGCGTGGACCCCGTGGTCATCGGCCTCGCCATGGGGCTGCTGACGTACGCGTATCCGGCGGCGCGCAGCGAACTGGAGCACGTCACCCAACTGTTCCGGTTGTTCCGCGAGCAGCCCACGCCCGAGCTGGAGCGCACCGTACGCGTCGGCATCGCCTCGGCGATCTCCCCGAACGAGCGGCTTCAGCGCCTGTACCACCCATGGACCAGCTATGTCGTCGTGCCGCTCTTCGCCCTGGCCAACGCCGGCATTCCGGTCGGCGGCGACCAGCTGGGACGAGCGTTCACCTCGCCCGTCACCCTGGGCATCCTCCTGGGCTACGTCCTCGGCAAACCGATCGGCATCGTCGGGGCGTCGGCGCTGGCGACGGCGGTGACCCGCGGACGGATCCGGGTGCCCGTAGGCTGGGGAGCCGTCGTCGCGGGTGGGACCCTGGCCGGAGTCGGCTTCACGGTGTCCTTGCTCATCGCCACGCGCGCCTTCGACGGCACGCGACTCGAGGACGCGAAGATCGGCATTCTGAGCGCCGTGCTCTGCTCGTTCCTGACCAGCCGGCTCGTCACCGGAGTCATCGGGATGCTGCCGCGCCCGCTGCAGCTGCGGGCGCGGCTCGGGAAGGCCGAGACGATCGTCGACCTGGCGGTTCCCGTCGACCCCGGCCGCGACCACATCCGCGGACCGCAGGACGCACCGGTGACCGTCGTGGAGTACGGCGACTACGAGTGCCCCTACTGCGGGCAGGCGGAGTCGGTCGTCCGAGAACTGCTCGGGGACTTCGGGGACGTGCGGTACGTGTGGCGGCATCTTCCGCTGACCGATGTGCACGTGCACGCACAGCTCGCCGCCGAGGCTGCGGAAGCGGCCGCCCGGCAGGGGCGTTTCTGGGAGATGCACGATCTGCTGCTCGGCCATCAGGGCGCCCTGACCCTCGACGACCTGCGACGCTATGCCGCGGAGATCGGGCTGGACCTGGAGCGCTTCGAGCGGGACATGCGTGCTCACGCGGGCGCGGCTCGGGTTGCCGAGGACGTCGAGTCCGCGGATCTCAGCAGTGTGGCAGGGACCCCCACCTTCTTCGTCAACGGGCGCAGGCACCACGGTGCGTACGACATCGCCGGCCTCTCGGAGGCCGTACGCGTCGCCCGCGAACGTGCCGCCGTGGCCGCCTAAGTCCTGTCGTCGAACTCCCGTGGTCCGCCCGGAGGGCGGGCCTCGCGGCGGCGTGGGGCACCTCCCGCTCGAGCGAGGCCGAGTGTGCGCGCATGGCGTCGCGCGCCGTCGTCGCCGTCACCGACGCCCTCGAAAACGAGGACAGACCTGTACGGCACGGTCGTGGACGCTGTCGAAAGCACTCCCGCCGCCGACGCCCGGCCTGCGACGCTGCCCCATCGTCCGGAGTCCGGGATCGCCAGCACCGGCGGTCCGAAGGCCGTCATGCAGCACCGCGGGGAGAGCGTGACGCTCAGGGGCCGGGGCTATGTCCTGGTGCGCTGGCAGATCTCGCCGAAGAACCGGCCGGGCCAACGGCCGCCGGATGGACGACCCACTGCCCGGGAGCCCCGACGGCTACGTCACCGGCATGGGCGGACCGAGCATCGCAAACGCCGTCCTGCCGGCCGGTACCCAGCAGATGTGGCAGAACGAGTACTTCTACCTCGACGGTTCCGTCACCCTCACCCAGAACGAGCGCGGCTGCGACTACGGCCTGATCGTCTTCCCGTCGAGCTGGGACGCGGTGGACAAGGACGTACTGACCGGACCCGACCAGGGCGCGATCCGCTACGGCCTGGTCCGCGACAACGGCAAGGACACCGCGCCGGTGCCCCAGTACCTCACCCGCTCGACCCCGGCGGACCCGGCGACGGTCCTTCAACGCTCGCGTGTGCAGTGGTCCTCGGGCTCGCGCAGTGCGCACAGCGCGTCGACGCGGTTCGTCGTGATCGAGTCCACGCCCAGGTCGAGCAGGCGCCGCATCATGCGGCGGGTGTCGGGGGTCCACACCGACAGCAGGTGGCCGCCCCGGTGCACGCGGGCCGCGAGGTCGCGGTCGACCAGGCCGAAGCGGTAGTTGAGCCAGCGCGGGCGCACCGCGTCGAGCAGGGCGGGTCGCGGCGGTGCGAGGGTCGTCCAGGTCAGGGCGATCTCGGCCGAGGGCTCGGCGGCACGGACCGCCAGCATGGTCTGCGCCCCGGCGCAGTAGTAGACCCGCTCCGTGGCATCGCACTGCCGAACGATGTCCACGATCCGGCGCACGGCCCGGGCCGAGGGGCGGCCCGGCAGGTCGATCATGACCCGGCTCCCGTCCGTGGCCGCCAGCGCCTGCGCCAGAGTCGGCAGACCGCCCCCCGTCAGCCCCCTCACCTCGTCCGAGGAGAGCGCGACGAGCGGCCGGTCCTGCTCCCACAGTCGCTTCAGCGTCTCGTCGTGCAGCAGCACGGGGACGCCGTCCCGGGTGAGCCGTACGTCGATCTCCACCGCGTCCGCGCCCCGGAGGAGCGCGGAACGCAGCGATGTGAGCGTGTTCTCGCGGTGGCGGTAGGGGTCGCCGCGATGGGCGACGGCAGTCACGGTGCGCATGGAGCCCCATTGTGAAGGAGCCATGCTGCGAAGCGGCTCGTCGGGGGGTGGTGGCCGGGCGACGGGTGGGAGGTCAAGGGGCGAGCCACGCCGAGGTGTAGGCGTCGATCTCGGCGGCCAGCTTCGCCTTGCCGGCGTCGTCGAGGAAGGACGCCTCGACCGCGTTCCTGGCGAGCCCGGCCAGACCCTGCTCGTCGAGGCCCAGCAGCCGTGCGGCGACCGCGTACTCGTTGTTGAGGTCGGTGCCGAACATCGGCGGGTCGTCCGAGTTGATGGTCACGAGGACACCCGCGCGCACGAACTCCTTGATGGGGTGCTCGTCGAGCGTGCGGACCGCTCGCGTCGCGATGTTGGAGGTCGGGCAGACCTCCAGCGGGATGCGGTGCTCGGCGAGGTGGGCGAGCAGCTTCGGGTCCCGGGCGGAACTCGTGCCGTGCCCGATGCGCTCGGCACGCAGCTCGTTCAGGGCGTCCCAGACCGTCTCGGGGCCGGTCGTCTCGCCCGCGTGCGGCACGGAGCGCAGCCCGGCTGCTGTCGCCCGGTCGAAGTACGGCTTGAACTGCGGTCGGGGAACGCCGACTTCGGGTCCGCCGAGTCCGAACGAGACGAGCCCCTCGGGGCGCAGCCGGTCGTCGGTGGCGAGCCGTGCCGTCTCCTCCGCCGATTCGAGGCCTGCCTCGCCGGGGATGTCGAAGCACCAGCGCAGTACGGTTCCGAAGTCGGCCTCGGCCGCCTTGCGGGCGTCCTCGATCGCATCCATGAACGCGCGTTCGTCGATACCACGGCGGGTGGACGAGAAGGGCGTGATGGTCAGCTCGGCGTAGCGGACCTGCTGCCGGGCCATGTCACGGGCGACCTCGTAGGTCAGCAGGCGTACGTCCTCGGGGGTTCGGACGAGGTCGACCACGGACAGATAGACCTCGATGAAGTGGGCGAAGTCCGTGAACGTGAAGTAGTCGACGAGGGCCTCGGGGTCCGTGGGCACCTTGGAGTCGGGGTGGCGGGCGGCCAGTTCCGAGACGATGCGGGGGGAGGCGGAGCCGACGTGGTGCACATGCAGTTCGGCCTTGGGCAGTCCGGCGATGAAGGCGTGCAGATCACGCACGGCAGGGGTGTCGTGGTGGTCGGTCAAGGGTTCCTCCCCGGGAACGGCGTCCCGGCGCCGGGGTCGGACGGGACGCGGGTGATCGGCTGATCGGTGGTTCAGGGATCATCGTAGGGCGCGGGTCACGTCGGGGAGGCGCGGGCCGTAGCATGACGGAACGTATGACGGAGGGGGACTCACGCATGTCCGACGACGCGCAGGCGCCGGGAACGCCGCAGGACGCAGCCCCGGGCACGTGGGCTGCGCCAAGCAACGAGACGGACGCGTCACCGGGCGCGCCGGAAGGAGTGGGCGAGGGGACAACGGGTGCGGCAGGCGGCCAGGTGCCGGGCCCACCGGGGGCGTCGCCCGGGCAGATGGCGCCGATTGCCCCTGCCGTCCGGGCCCCAGGGGTTCCGCTGGACAAGCCCGCCGCCGGCCCGCGCCCCGCACCGAACCCCTGGGCGCCGCCCGCCGACCAGGCGGCCGGCCCGAGCACCGCCGGACCGGGCCCGGGAGCCCCCGTCGGCCCCCAGGGCACCGTGGTCTCCGGTGGCACCCCGTCCGTGCACGACCAGCCCACGGTCGTCTCCCACCCGGAGCCCGAGGCGCCGAGCGCTCCGGCCCAGGGGCCGTGGAGCAACCCCTTCGCCTCACCGAGCCCGGCCCCGGGCACCCCGTACGCACCACCGTCTCCCGCCGCCACCGCCAACCCCTTTGCGCCGCCCGCCGCTGGCGAGCCCGTGCCGCCGCCGCCCGTCGGACCCGAAGGGCCCGGGCAGATGCCGTACGGCTATCCCCAGTACCCCGGTTATCCGGGCTACGGCGTGCCCTACGGACCCCAGGGCGGCGTCCCCGGCTACGGCTGGACCGGGATGCCGCTCGCGCCGAGCAACGGCATGGGCACCGCTTCGCTTGTGCTCGGGATCATCTCCGCCGTCGTGTTCTGCTTCTGGCCGGTGTCCATCATCGTCGGCGTGCTCGCCGTGATCTTCGGCGTCATCGGCCGCCGCAAGACGCACCGCGGCGAGGCGACGAACGGGGGCATGGCCCTCGCCGGCCTCATCTGCGGAGCGGTCGGCCTTGTCCTCGGCATCGTGCTGCTCATCGTCTTCGTCGCCGCCCCGGACAGCGGCGACGACCCCTGGGTCGGCACGGACGACGGCTACTCGACGTCACTGGTGGCGCACCGACTCCCGTGACGCTGCGACGGACACTCGCTGCGGTCCCCTACGACGGCCGCGCGCTGCGGGGCCCTCGCAGGACCAAGGCCCGTGTCCGGTCTCGCTAGGACATCCCCAGCCGCTCCCGAGCCTCCATCAGGGCGAAGCCCAGCAGGTTCAGTCCCCGCCAGCGCTCCGGGTCGCTCGCGCGCTCGTCGGCCGCCGCGAGTCCGATGCCCCACACGCGGTCCATCGGGCTCGCCTCGACGAGCACCCGGTCGCCCGTGCCCAGCAGGAACGCCCGCAGATCGGCGTGCGCGGCGAACTTGTGGACGCTGCCCTCGACGACGATGCCGAAACGCTCGCGCTCCCATATCGCGTCCTCGAAGCCGCGCACCAGCCGCCCCGCCTTCTTCGCGAGCGCCGGGCTCGACGCCTCGAGGGCCTTCCGCTCGGCCTCCGCATCACCGAAGAGCCGCGCCTTGGACGCCATCATCCAGTGCTCCGCCGTCGCGTACTTCACGCCGCCCACGGTGAACGGGGACGGCCACCACTGGCTCAGACAGCTCGACCCGAGCTGTCCGTCCGGGCGCGGCCGGTGGCCCCAGAAGTGCAGGTACTTGACCCTCGCCCCCACCCGGACCTCCCTGACCAGGGCGTCCCAAGAATCGATCTTCCCCATGCACGCGAGTCTGGCACGCACCACTGACACTCCGTCCTTGCTTTTCCTGGGGAAGTCGACACCTGGTCGACAGATTCCGTCGCGTAACCAAAAGGCAACAACGGAATCACTTGTTGGAGTGCACTTGCTCTGTCAGGATCGGCACTCAAATTGAGCCGGAGCTACGCCAGCTCCCGCGGCGGACGCAGGCCGGCGGCGGAGGAGAGCGACATGCACAACCCGGGCAACGCCGGCGGCGCCGACACCCGCACCCGGACGCGGGACGACGTACAGGAGCGCTTCGCGGACGCTGCGCAGTACATCGCGGGCAGACCGGCCAAGGGCACGTCGGGCCGTACGCACGCGGTGGTCGACCCGTCGACGGGCGCCGAGGTGTACACGTACGAGCTTGCCGCGGCCGAGGACGTCGACCGTGCCGTGGCCGCCGCCCGGGCCGCCTTTCCCGGCTGGTCCACCGCCACCCCGGGCGAGCGCTCCGGCGCACTGCACCGCTTCGCCGCCGTCCTCGCCGACCGGGCCGAGGAGTTCGCCCGCTTCGAGTCCCTCCAGTGCGGCAAACCCCTGAAGCTGACCCGGGAGTTCGACGTTCCGGGCACGATCGACAACACCGCCTTCTTCGCGGGTGCCGCCCGGCACCTCCAGGGGCAGTCCGCGGGCGAGTACTCCGGCGACCACACCTCGTACGTCCGCCGCGAGCCCATCGGCGTCGTCGGCTCCATCGCGCCCTGGAACTACCCCCTCCAGATGGCCGCCTGGAAGATCCTCCCGGCGATCGCCGCGGGCAACACCATCGTCCTCAAGCCGGCCGAGCTCACCCCCCTGACCTCGCTCCTGTTCGCCCAGGCCGCCACCGAGGCCGGGATCCCGGACGGTGTCGTCAACATCGTCACCGGAACCGGCAAGGAGGCGGGCGAGCACCTCGTCGGCCACCCCGACGTGGCCATGACCTCCTTCACCGGCTCCACCGCCGTCGGCAAGCGGGTCGCCGAGATCGCCACCGCCACGGTCAAACGCCTCCACTTGGAACTCGGCGGCAAGGCACCCTTCGTCGTCTTCGACGACGCCGACCTGGAAGCGGCCGTCCACGGCGCGGTCGCGGGCGCGCTCATCAACACCGGTCAGGACTGTACGGCCGCCACGCGTGCGTACGTGCAACGGCCTCTCTACGAGGAGTTCGTCGCGCGGACCGCCGTACTGATGGAGACCGTCCGGATCGGCGACCCCTTCGCCCCCGGCACCGACCTCGGCCCCCTGATCTCGCACGTCCAGCGCGACCGCGTCGCCGGTTTCGTCGACCGGGCGCGTGCCTACGCACGCGTGGTGACCGGCGGAGAGGCCCCTGAGGGGGAACTCAAGAACGGTGCGTACTATCGGCCGACCCTTGTCGCCGACGCACCCCAGGACAGCGAGATCGTCCAGTCCGAGATCTTCGGGCCCGTGCTCGTCGTCCTGCCCTTCGACGGCGACGACGACGGCATCCGGCTCGCCAACGACACCCCGTACGGCCTCGCCGCCTCCGCCTGGAGCCGCGACGTCTACCGGGCGAACCGCGCGACCCGCGAGATCAAGGCGGGCTGCGTGTGGGTCAACGACCACATTCCGATCATCAGCGAGATGCCGCACGGCGGCTACAAGGCGTCCGGCTTCGGCAAGGACATGTCCGCGTACTCCTTCGAGGAATACACCCAGATCAAACACGTCATGTTCGACAACACCGCGAATGCCAGGAAGGACTGGCACCGCACCGTCTTCGGGGACCGCCAGTAGACAGGCCGCCCGACCCGCGGCCGCATATTCCTCCCGAAAGGGCACCACGCGCATGCAGCAGTACGAGCCCGACCGCCTTTCCCCGGCCCAAGTGGCCGCCATGCGGCGCAGTTTCCGGGGCGGCAGAGCCTCCCTCACCCGCCGTTCGCTGCTGCGCGCCTCCGCGAGCGGCGCGCTCGCGCTGGGCGGCCTCGGGTCGCTCAGCGCCTGCGGGATCCCCGCGGCAGGCAAGACCCAGGGCGGCACGTCCGCCGAGGACCACTCGGCCAAGGAGAAGGTCGTCAACTTCTCCAACTGGACCGAGTACATCGACGTCGACGACAGCGGGAAGCACCACCCGACGCTCGAGGCGTTCGGCAAGCGGACCGGCATCACGGTCAAGTACACCGAGGACATCAACGACAACAACGAGTTCTTCGGCAAGATCAAGCCGCAGCTCGCCGCGGGCCAGGACACCGGCCGCGACATCATCATCCTCACCGACTGGCTGGCCGCCCGGCTGATCCGCCTGGGCTGGGTCCAGAAGCTGGATCCCTCGAACCTCCCGCACGCCTTCGCCAATCTGTCGGACCAGTTCCGCAGCCCCGACTGGGACCCGGGCCGCGCCTACTCCTACCCCTGGCAGGGCATCTCGACCGTCATCGCCTACAACAAGAAGGCGCTCGACGGCATCGAGGTCAAGTCGGTCTCCGATCTGCTCGACAACCCCAAGCTCAAGGGCCGTGTCGGCTTCCTGTCGGAGATGCGCGACAGCATCGGCATGACGCTGCTCGACATGGGCAAGGACCCGGCGAAGTTCACCGACGACGACTTCGACGCGGTGATCGCCCGCTTGCAGAAGGCCGTCGACAAGGGCCAGATACGCCGCTTCACCGGCAACGACTACACGTCCGACCTCACCAAGGGCGACTTCGCCGCCTGCATCGCCTGGGCCGGCGACGTCGTGCAGCTCAAGGCGGACAGCCCGGACGTCGACTTCGTCATTCCGGACAGCGGCTACATGACGTCGACCGACAACATGCTGGTTCCCGACAAGGCGCGCCACAAGACGAACGCCGAGCGGCTCATCGACTTCTACTACGAGCCCGAACAGGCCGCCGCGCTCGCGGCCTACATCAACTACGTGTCTCCCGTCGACGGTGTGAAGCCCTACCTCGCGAAGATCGACAAGGACGCGGCGAACAACCCGCTGATCATTCCCGACAAGGCCATGGCCGCGAAGTCCCACGCCTTCCGCTCGCTGACGCAGAAGGAAGAGACGGCCTACGAAGAGAAGTTCGCGAAGCTCACAGGGGCGTGACGAAGATGACGACAGACAACAGCGGCGACGTTCGCCTCTCCGGGATCAGCAAGACCTACGGCTCCTTCACCGCCGTACACCCGCTCGACCTGACCGTGCCGCAGGGCTCCTTCTTCGCCCTGCTCGGCGCCTCCGGCTGCGGCAAGACCACCACCCTGCGCATGATCGCGGGTCTGGAGGAGCCCACGAGCGGCACCGTCCACCTCGGCGACCAGGCGGTGACGCATCTGCCGCCCTACAAACGGCCGGTGAACACGGTCTTCCAGTCCTACGCGCTCTTCCCGCATCTCGACATCTTCGAGAACGTCGCGTTCGGCCTGCGGCGCCGCGGCATCAAGTCGGTGAAGAAACAGGTCGAGGACATGCTGGACCTGGTGCAGCTCGGTGAACAGGCGCGCAAGAAGCCGCACCAGCTCTCCGGCGGCCAGCAGCAGCGCGTCGCGGTGGCCCGCGCGTTGATCAACCACCCCAAGGTGCTCCTCCTCGACGAGCCGCTCGGCGCCCTCGACCTCAAGCTGCGCCGCCAGATGCAACTGGAGCTCAAGCGCATCCAGACCGAGGTCGGCATCACCTTCATCCACGTCACGCACGACCAGGAGGAGGCCATGACGATGGCCGACACGGTCGCCGTGATGAACGCGGGCCGTGTCGAACAGCTCGGCTCGCCCACCGACCTGTACGAGAACCCGCAGACCACGTTCGTCGCCAACTTCCTCGGCACGTCGAACCTGATCGAGGCCGAGGTCGACTCCAAGAGCGGCGAGGAGATCGTCCTCAAGGCCGGCGGCGGCAAGCTCACCCTGCCCGAGGCGCGCTGCTCCGCGCCGACGACGGCGGGGGGCAAGGTGCTGGTCGGCGTCCGCCCGGAGAAGATATCCCTCACCCACGCCGACGACGCGGGCGAGGTCCCCGAGGGCCGCAACCGCATCACCGGCAAGATCGCCGATTCCAGCTTCATCGGGGTCTCCACCCAGTACGTGATCGACAGCCCCGTCTGCCCCGAGTTCGAGGTCTACGCCCAGAACATCGACCGCGACCCCCGCCTGGTGCCTGGCGCCGACGTCGTCCTGCACTGGAACCCGGCGCATACCTTCGGCCTGGACGCGGCTCAGGACATCGACGCGGGCGTGGAAACCGTCGAGGA
Source organism: Streptomyces sp. NPDC022910 (assembly GCF_055561075.1). NCBI lineage: Bacteria > Bacillati > Actinomycetota > Actinomycetes > Kitasatosporales > Streptomycetaceae > Streptomyces > Streptomyces sp. NPDC022910. Next base: position 22,438 of record NZ_JBVHHL010000008.1, on the reverse strand, counting down.
GGAGGCCGCCTGATGGCCGCTGTCACCGAGGCGCCCCCACCTCTCGCGCCCACCGCCGCCGAGCAGAAGAGGCCCCCGCGCAGGCGGGGCCGCCGGACGCCGTACTGGCTGCTGCTGCCCGGCATCCTCTGGCTGCTTGTCTTCTTCGCGCTGCCGATGATCTACCAGGCCTCCACGTCCGTGCAGACGGGCTCCCTGGAGCAGGGCTACAAAGTCACCTGGCACTTCGCGACCTACTGGGACTCGCTGTCCGCATACTGGCCGCAGTTCCTGCGCTCGGTCCTCTACGCCGCCGCCGCGACGCTGCTGTGCCTGGTCCTCGGCTACCCGCTCGCGTACCTCATCGCGTTCCGCGCGGGCCGCTGGCGGAATCTGGTCATGATCCTGGTGATCGCGCCCTTCTTCACCAGCTTCCTGATCCGCACGCTCGCCTGGAAGACCATCCTCGCCGACAACGGCCCGGTCGTCGGCGCTCTTGGCACGCTGCACGTCCTGGACGTCACCAACTGGCTCGGCTGGACCCAGGGGGACCGCGTCCTCGCCACCCCGCTCGCGGTGGTCTGCGGTCTGACGTACAACTTCCTGCCGTTCATGATCCTGCCGCTGTACACCTCGCTGGAGCGCATCGACGGACGCCTCCACGAGGCGGCGGGGGACCTGTACGCCAAGCCGTTCACGACCTTCCGGAAGGTCACCTTCCCGTTGTCGATGCCGGGTGTGGTCTCGGGCACGCTGCTGACCTTCATCCCGGCCGCCGGCGACTACGTCAACGCCGACCTGCTCGGTTCCACCGACACCCGCATGGTCGGCAACGTCATCCAGACACAGTTCCTGCGGATCCTCGACTATCCGACGGCCGCGGCCCTCTCGTTCATCCTGATGGCCGCGATTCTCGTCATGGTCACCTTCTACATCCGCAGGTCCGGCACGGAGGATCTGGTTTAAATGGCCTTCGTCAACTGGCTCAAGCGCCATCTCGTCGTCATCGCGGGACTGCTGACACTCGGATATCTCCTGCTGCCGAACGTCGTCGTCACGGTGTTCTCCTTCAACAAACCGAAGGGGCGTTTCAACTACGAATGGCAGCAGTTCTCGCTGGACGCCTGGAAGGACCCGTGCGGCGTCGCCGACATGTGCGGCTCGCTGTCGGTCAGCCTCCAGATCGCGGTCTGGGCGACGATCGGCGCCACGATCCTCGGCACGATGATCGCCTTCGCGCTGGTCCGCTACCGCTTCCGCGCCCGGGGCGCCGTGAACTCGCTGATCTTCCTGCCGATGGCGATGCCCGAGGTCGTCATGGCGGCCTCGCTGCTCACCCTGTTCCTCAACATGGGTGCACAGCTCGGCTTCTGGACGATCCTGACCGCCCACATCATGTTCTGCCTCAGCTTCGTCGTGACCGCCGTCAAGGCGCGTGTCATGTCGATGGACCCGAGGCTGGAGCAGGCCGCGCAGGACCTCTACGCCGGCCCGTTCCAGACCTTTGTGCGGGTCACCCTGCCGATCGCGGCACCCGGAATCGCCGCGGGCGCACTGCTCGCCTTCGCGCTCTCCTTCGACGATTTCATCATCACCAATTTCAACGCGGGCTCGACCGTCACCTTCCCCATGTTCGTCTGGGGCTCGGCACAGCGCGGAACGCCCGTTCAGATCAATGTCATCGGCACGACCATGTTCATCGTCGCCGTACTGTTCGTCCTGGTCTCCATGGCCATCGGCAATCGCCGGAACCGCCAAAAGGCGTAATGCACCCGGTAGGGAGTTGACATCATGGCCCCAAGCGCCATGACCCGTTGGACCAAGTCTCTTTCCGAAGCCCAGCCTGTCCCGTACTGGCTGGACGACCCCGGCAAGCCCCACCCCGAGCCCGCCCTGACCGGCGCCGAGACCTGCGACCTGCTGGTCGTCGGCGGCGGCTACAGCGGACTGTGGACCGCGCTCATCGCCAAGGAGCGTGATCCGCAGCGGGACGTGGTGCTGCTCGAAGGCCGCGAGGTGGGCTGGGCCGCCTCGGGCCGCAACGGAGGCTTCTGCGCCGCCTCCCTCACGCACGGCCTGGCCAACGGACTCACCCGCTGGCCGGACGAGATCCACAAGCTCCAGGAGCTGGGCGCCCGCAACCTCGACGAGATCGAGAAGGCGGTCGCCCGCCACGCCCTGGACTGCGAGTTCGAGCGCACCGGCGAGATCGACGTGGCGACCGAGACGTACCAGGCGTGGGAACTCCGTGACTGGTACGCGGAGATGAAGCGCCGGGGCCTCGCCGAGGGCACCGAGTTCCTGGACGCGGAGGCGGTACGGGAACAGGTCGACTCGCCGACGTTCCTGGCCGGTCTGTACGACCGCCGGGGCGTGGCCATGGTCAACCCGGCCAAGCTCGCCTGGGGTCTCAGACGTGCCTGCCTTGAGCTGGGCGTGCGGGTCTACGAGCGCACGCCCGCGCTCACCCTGAAGCCGTACGGCGCCGGCCTGGCCGTACGCACTCCGTACGGCCATGTTCGCGCCCGGAGGGTGGCGCTCGGCACGAACATCTTCCCCAGCCTGTTGCGGCGCGTGCGCTCGTACACCGTCCCGGTCTACGACTACGCGCTGATGACCGAGCCGCTGACCGCCGACCAGCTGGCGTCGATCGGCTGGAAGAACCGCCAGGGCCTCGGAGACTCGGCGAACCAGTTCCACTACTTCCGGCTCTCGTCCGACAACCGCATCCTGTGGGGCGGTTACGACGCGATCTACCCGTACGGCGGCCGGGTGCGCGCCGAGTACGACGACCGCCCGGAGACGTACGCCAAGCTCGCCCGGCACTTCTTCACCTGCTTCCCGCAGCTGGAGGGCGTCCGCTTCACGCATGCGTGGGGCGGCGCGATCGACACCTGCTCGCGCTTCTCGGCGTTCTTCGGGACGGCGCACCAGGGGAAGGTGGCGTACGCGGCCGGTTACACGGGCCTGGGCGTCGGCGCCACGCGCTTCGGTGCGGAGGTGATGCTGGACCTGCTGGCAGGGGAGCGTACGGAGCGCACCGAGCTGGAGATGGTCCGCAGGAAGCCGCTGCCGTTCCCGCCGGAACCCTTCGCCTGGACGGGCATCGCGCTCACCAGGTGGTCGCTGGCCCGCGCCGACGCACACGGCGGGCGGCGCAACCTCTGGCTGAAGACGATGGACAGGCTGGGCCTGGGCTTCGACAGCTGACGCGGGCCGCAAGGGGCCCGCCGGCGGTCCCGGCAGGCCCGGGCCCCGGCGGCAGAGGCCTTGACAACCGAATTGGTCTGGACCAAGTTGGGCGCGCTCCACCCTCCAATTCCCCATGCCCGGAGGCACTTGTGGATCGCACCAGTCCGGATCACACCAGTCCGGATCACACCAGACCATTCGTCCGGCATCGGCTCCTGGTCGTGTGCACGGCAGCGGCCCTGGCCCTGCCCGGCCTGACCGCACTCGCGCCGGCCGCCCGCGCGGCCGACACCGACCTCGCGAGGAACGGCGGTTTCGAGTCCGGCCTCGACGGCTGGACCTGCACCGCGGGCACCACGGTCAACTCCCCTGTACGCGGTGGCACCTCGGCGCTGCAGGCGACCCCGGCCGGCAGCGACAACGCGCAGTGCACCCAGACGGTGACGGTCAAACCCGACTCGCAGTACACGCTCAGCGGCTATGTCCGCGGCAGCTACGTCTACTTGGGCGCGAGCGGTACCGGGACCACCGACGTCTCCACCTGGACCCAGTCGGCGACCGACTGGCAGCAGCTCACGACCACCTTCCGCACCGGCGCATCCACCACCGAGGTCACGATCCACACGCACGGCTGGTACGGCACCGGCGCCTACTACGCCGACGACATCTCGCTGGTCGGACCGGGCGTGGATGCGGGGCAGCCGCCCGCCGCGCCGACCGGTCTGAAGACCGGCACCGTCACGTCCTCCAGCGTCGCCCTGTCATGGTCGGCGGTGACGGGCGCGATGGGTTATGCCGTCTACCGCGACGGTGTGAAGGTCCAGACGGTGAGCGGCACGTCGGCCACGGTGACCGGTCTGTCGCCTTCGACCGCCTACAGCTTCCAGGTGACGGCGGTGAACGGCGCGGGCGAGTCCGCGAAGTCGGCTGCGGTGACCGCGACGACCTCCGCCGGATCGGGCGGCTCCACGGACCTCCCCGCGCACGCGCTGGTCGGCTATCTCCACGCGAGCTTCGCCAACGGCTCCGGGTACACGCGCCTCGCGGACGTCCCCGACAGCTGGGACGTCATCGACCTCGCCTTCGGCGAACCCACCTCCGTCACCTCCGGCGACATCCGTTTCACCCGCTGTCCGGTCACCGAGTGCCCGAACGTGGAGAGCGACGCCGACTTCAAGGCGGCGATCAAGGCCAAGCAGGCGGCCGGCAAGAAGGTGCTGATCTCGATCGGCGGCCAGAACGGCCAGGTGCAGCTGACGACCACGGTTGCCCGGGACGCCTTCGTCTCCTCGGTCTCGAAGATCATCGACACCTACGGCCTCGACGGCCTGGACATCGACTTCGAGGGCCACTCGCTGTCGCTGAACGCGAACGACACGGACTTCAGGAACCCGACGACGCCGGTGGTCGTCAACCTCATCTCGGCCCTGAAGGCCCTGAAGGCCAGGTACGGATCGAGGTTCGTGCTGTCGATGGCCCCGGAGACCTTCTTCGTGCAGATGGGCTACCAGTACTACGGCACGGGCAAGTGGGGCGGCCAGGACCCGCGGTGCGGGGCGTACCTGCCGGTGATATACACCCTGCGGGACGACCTGACCCTGCTCCATGTCCAGGACTACAACTCGGGTCCGATCATGGGCCTCGACAACCAGTACCACTCCATGGGCGGCGCCGACTTCCACATCGCGATGACCGACATGCTGCTCACCGGCTTCCCGGTGGCGGGCGACGCGAACAACGTCTTCCCGCCGCTGCGGCCCGACCAGGTGGCGATCGGCATGCCGGCGTCGACGAACGCGGGCAACGGCCACGTCGCCCCGTCGGAGGTCACCAGGGCCCTGGACTGCCTGACGAAGAAGACGAACTGCGGCTCGTACGCGACCCATGGCACCTGGCCCGCACTGCGCGGCCTGATGACCTGGTCGGTCAACTGGGACCGGTACGGAGGCTGGGAGTTCCAGAGGACGTTCGACGGCTACTTCGGCTGAGGACGAGCCACAGCGAGTAGAGCAGCACCGCGCTCAGGCACCAACTGGCCAGCACGTCCAGGGGCCAGTGGTAGCCGCGGCGGACCAGTCCGAAGCCGACCCCGGCGTTGACGACGGTGCAGGCGATGACGAGTTCGCGGCGGGCGTAGGCGGTGCGGAGCCAGGGGAGGAGTAGCAGGGTCGCGGAGCCGTAGGCGATCGCCGCAGTGGCCGTGTGACCCGAGGGGTAGTAGCCCGAGACCGGGCCCATGACCGGTGGGCCCGGCCGGGCGATCAGCACCTTGAGCGGGACGACCAGCGCCGGCACGGCCGCCATCGCGCCGGCCGCCGCGGCGGCCGGCAGCCACCACCGGTCTGTACCGGCGGTCCGGGCGCGCCAGGCAACCCACACCAGGACGACGGCCAGGACCGGGACGGCGACCGTGACGTTCCCCAGGGCGGACAGGAGCTCGGAGGCCCGATCCGGATGGACCACGGCCCCGCTCAGCCGCGCGTCCGCACGCGCGAGCGGACCGTGTGCGGCGACCTGCCAGGTGATCAGGAGGAAGAGGAAGAGAGGGGCCACGGGGGCCAGGAACCAGGCCGGCCGCCCGCGAACGGCAGGCCCTCCGTCGCGCTCGGCAGCTGCGTGCTTGAGGTCTGGGTCTTGGGAACTCGCCACGGTGGACATCATCACCTACGCACCAGGGATCATCTGGGCCCTGGCGCGCCGTGCCCGTGGCTCAGAGATCGCCGAGGACGAGCCAGACCGCGGCCGCGAGTACGACCAGATACATGCCGATCCCGATCGTCCTGCCCAGGCCCTTGTGACCGGAGCCCTCAAGCACCCGGCCGGTGATCCCGATGAGCGGCGCCCCGAAGACGATGAGAAACAGACCGATCAGAAAGCGCACAGCCCCCACCCCCATGAAAGATCACTTCTCGTGATCTCGGAGCGTGATCGTAAAGGCTGGCGCGACGCCGGGGAAGTGCTCGACGCACGGGTCACGGGAATCCCGCGGGCGGGAACGAGTGGAAGTCAGGCCGGCCGCCCCGGAACAGGGGGGGTGGTTCCGAGGCGGCCGTCCGGATCGGTGTGCCGCCCGCCCCGGGGGGTTTGGGGCGTGCGGCCGTCCGATCGGTGAGGAGATCCGGAGCTGGAGGCTCCGGGTGTGTGCGCGAGGGCACGACCAGGTCGAAGCTGGGGAGGCCTCGGCCCGGTGTCACCCACAGTCCCCTGTGGGCGGGTGTATCTCTCATCTGGGTAGAACCTACGGCAGGAAAAACCGCTCCGACAGCCGGAAGCGCGTCCCGCCATCCACCTCGCACACGTTCTTCACACCCTCCGACCTCTGTCGGCTCAGATGCGCGCGAACGCCTGCTCGATGATGTCCAGACCCTCGTTCAGCAGGTCCTGACCGATGACCAGCGGGGGCAGGAAGCGCAGCACGTTGCCGTAGGTGCCACAGGTCAGGACCAGCAGCCCCTCCTGGTGGCAGGCCTTGGCCAGCGCGGCCGTCGCCTCCGCGTTCGGCTCCTTGGTGGCGCGGTCCTTCACCAGCTCGATCGCGATCATCGCGCCGCGGCCGCGGACATCGCCGATGATGTCGAACTTCTCGGCCATCGCCGTGAGACGGGCCTTCATGGTCTCCTCGATCTCCTTCGCCCGGGCGTTGAGGTCGAGCTCCCTCATCGTCTCGATCGCGCCCAGCGCGCCCGCGCAGGCGACCGGGTTGCCGCCGTAGGTGCCGCCCAGGCCACCCGAGTGCGCGGCGTCCATGATCTCGGCGCGGCCGGTGACGGCGGCGAGCGGCAGACCGCCCGCGATGCCCTTGGCGGTGGTGATCAGATCCGGGACGATGCCCTCGTCCTCGCACGCGAACCACTGGCCGGTGCGGCAGAAGCCGGACTGGATCTCGTCGGCGACGAAGACGATGCCGTTGTCGGTGGCGAACTTGCGCAGCGCGGGCAGGAAGCCCTTGGCCGGCTCGATGAAGCCGCCCTCACCGAGCACCGGCTCGATGATGATCGCGGCCACGTTGTCCGCACCGACCTGCTTGGTGATCTGGTCGATGGCCTGCGCGGCGGCCTCGGGGCCGCAGTTGTCCGGACCGGTCGGCCAGCGGTAGGCGTAGGCCATCGGCATCCGGTAGACCTCGGGCGCGAACGGGCCGAAGCCGTGCTTGTACGGCATGTTCTTGGCGGTCAGCGCCATCGTGAGGTTCGTCCGGCCGTGGTAGCCGTGGTCGAAGACGACGACCGCCTGGCGCTTGGTGTAGGCGCGGGCGATCTTGACGGCGTTCTCGACGGCCTCGGCACCCGAGTTGAACAGCGCGGACTTCTTGGCGTGGTCACCCGGCGTGAGCTCGGCCAGCGCCTCGGCGACGGCCACGTAGCCCTCGTACGGCGTGACCATGAAACAGGTGTGCGTGAAGTCCTGCAGCTGGGCCGAGGCTCGGCGGACGACGGCCTCGGCGGAGGCGCCCACGGACGTCACCGCGATGCCGGAGCCGAAGTCGATCAGGCGGTTCCCGTCGACGTCCTCGATGATCCCGCCACCCGCGCGCGTGGTGAAGACCGGCAGCACGGAGCCCACACCCTGCGCGACCGCGGCGGTACGGCGGGCCTGCAGCTCCTGCGACTTCGGGCCGGGGATGGCGGTGACGACGCGGCGCTCCTGCGGAAGTGCGGTCATGGGGGCTCCCTGATGATCGTGCGAACCGAACCGGAGGTTTGGGCGTACCGGGCGTCCCGGTGGGCCGGTGGTTCCGGGCGGGGGTGTCTTTCGGACGCTTGCCTTCTTTATCTCGCAGGCTAAGACGGGTCGTGGAGGGTGGGCATGCTCCATGTGGGCGCCTTGGGTGCGCCCGCTTGTCCGCGGTGGACATAGCGCGGCGGATCCCGGCTTCGCGGGCTCGGCCGTGTATGCGGTGAACTCCCTTGGCGGGGGCGTTAGATTGACTCGCTGATGGTGCACGGAGCGGCTGGTCAGGGGGCAAGGGCGATGGACAGCGACGGGACGCAGGACGCACGGGCCACACGGGCCGGTTCCGTGCCGCGTCCGGCGGGGCCGCCACGGGTCCCGCCACGGCCGGCGCGGGCACCGGAGGTGTCTTCCGCTCCTGACCAGCCCCCGCGCCAAGGATCGGCGGTCGCCGACTGGCTCAACGAGCCGCGTCCGGCCGCCGGCCCGGGAATCTGGCGCTTCGGCTACCGCCTTCCGAAGGACGCACAGGCACCCGACCGGCTCTCCCCGGTCACGATCGTCGGCATCGCGGTGCCCCTGGTGGTGGCGTTGGTCGTCTGGTCCCTGTGGCGCCACGGCGCCGTCCCGTACCAGTGGGCCGTCCTCAAGCTGTTCACCCCGGAGGACTGGTGGTGGGGCGGTACGACGGCCCCCAAGGGATCGCGGGGCCAAGAGGCCATCGTGGTCTACGACGGTGCCTTCTTCGGCCTGCTCGTCTACACCGTGGGGCGGCTCGGCAGCTGGCCCGAGGTCCTCCGACACGTCGTCGGGCGCCGCGAGCAGCCCGCCCGGGCCCTCCTCGCCGCACTCGGCGCCCTCGTCACCCTGAGCTTCGTGTTCCCGAGAGCCTTCCCCGGCATCGGCTGGGACGCTCTGCCCGTCGTCGACCCCGTGTTCTCCCTCATCGTCCTGATCTCGGGCGGATACGAACTGTTCCAGTCGCAGCTGTTCACGGACGCGCTGTACGCGCTGATCACGGTGTTGGTCCTGTGGCCGTTCGCGAGGCTCGGCGGATGGTGGGCGCTGGCCGGGCACCGGCTCGCCGCCCGCAGCCGTACGCAGGAGGGCCGGGCCGCACCGACCGAACCGGACGCGCCGCGCGCGCAGTGGCCCGAGCTCAGAGAGGCCGGAGCGCACGAGGCGGCGGACCTGCTCACCGCCGAGGTGCTCGCCGGTCGTATGAACGACGTGGACTGCGCCCGGGTAGCGCACGCCTGGGCCGCGGCCCAAAGTGAAGGGCGCCTCCCCGCCTTCACCGACACCGTGTTGCGCCGGGGGGCCGCGGCCTGGACCCACCCGTCCGGCGCCCGGGACCTGCCCGGCCGCACCGCACGCCACGACCTGCTCACGGGGCTGGTTCGCATCGGACAGTGGGTGGCCGGGGACCGGACGCCGCTCGCGTACCGCGGCACCGGCGCGGCCCTCGGCCCGGATGTGCTCGGCACCTCGCTCCTGGCCGTGGGGCCGCCGGGCTCCGGAAAGACCCGCCACCTCATCGCACCCGTGGTCGAGTCCCTCGCCCTGCAGGCCCTGACGGGCGAGTGCGCCGTCGTCGCGGTCTGTGCGGCCGGCGCGCCGCTCGCCCCGGATCCGGCGTTCGACGTCGTGGTACGGATCGGGGACCCGGCGTCCGTCCACGACCTGGATCCGTACGCGGGCTGTGAGGACCCCGACGAAACGGCCGCATTCCTCGCCGAGGGCCTGGCCGGGGATCTGGACACGGTCGGCAGTCAGCGGGCCGCGACCGCCCTCGCGCAACTGCTCGGCCCCTACCGGGCCGTGCACGGTGCGTTCCCGCCCCTGCCCCTCCTGCGAGAACTGCTGGAGGGCGAGCCGTCGGCGCTCTCGTCCCTGCGCGAGGCCCTCTCGGGGGAGGAACACGTGGTGATGCGCCGGGAACTCGACGCCCGCGTCCGGCAGATCGGCGGCACCGCCGACGTGGGTCCGGCGCTCGCCGACCGGCTGGCCCTGCTGGACCGGCCGGCCTTCGCCGAGTTCTTCGGCGCCGGCGGCACGGTACGGCCGTTCTCGCTGCGCGCCGTGGCCCACCATCCGCTGCGGGTCCGCATCGACCTCCCGGAGCACGGCCACGAAGAGGCGTCCCGGTTGATCACCCGGCTCGTCCTCGCCCAGTTCACCGCGATCGTGCGGGACGGCGAGCGTCCCCACTACGTATGTCTGGTCCTCGACGACGCCACCGGGACGGTGACCACCGAATCGGTCCGTGCCATCCAGCGACTGCGCTCCCGGAACGCGGGAGTCGTCCTCGCCCTGCGCACGGTCGGCGACGTCCCTGAGACCCTGCACGGGCCGCTGTTCGGGTCTGTGGGCTGCCGCATGGCCTTCTCCGGCGTCACGACATGGGACGGCGGCAGGTTCGCCCAGGCCTGGGGCACGGAGTGGGTGGAGACGCGCGACGTGGCCAAGCACACCGTCTTCGCGGATCAGCCGATGACCCGTGCCATCCACGCCCTGCGCAAGCTCATCACCGGAAAGGCCGTCACCACGGACGCCGTGACCGTCCGCCAGGTCGAGCGCGAGCGCTGGTCCGCGTCCGAGCTGGCGCACGCGGTGCCGCCCGGTCACGCGGTGCTGTCCCTGACGAATGCGAAGGGCGAGCACGCGCCCCCGCTGCTCGTGGACCTGCGCGGTTGAGGCCGACGATCAGGATGTCCGGATCGGGGCACGCGGCGACCGTACGGTGAGGCAGAATCGACATAGGTCGTTCATACGTGGCGGCCAAAGGATCACGAAGATCACATAATCCGTGACTGTCAGGGATTCTGTGGAGAACCGCCGGCCCGTGCAGACCTGAAGGCCTCATGCCCCCCACGCTCGCCTCGCTCGTCCACCACTCCGCGCTGAAGCTGACCGTGCGCGCGGGCGAGGACCGCCTGGACGTCCCTGTCCGCTGGGCGCACGTCAGCGAGCTCGCCGACCCGGTGCCCTACATGGAGGGTGGCGAACTGCTGCTGATCACGGCGCTGAAGCTGGACGCGGAGGACCCCGAGGCCATGCGCCGCTATGTGAAGCGGCTCGTGGGCGCGGGCGTCGTCGGGCTCGGCTTCGCCGTCGGCGTGAACTACGACGACATCCCGAAGGCACTCGTGGACGCGGCGCAGGAGGAGGGGCTGCCGCTGCTTGAGGTACCCCGGCGCACCCCTTTCCTCGCCATCAGCAAGGCCGTCTCCGCCGCCATAGCGGCCGACCAGTACCGGGCCGTGACCGCCGGCTTCGCCGCCCAGCGCGAGCTGACGAAGCAGTCCCTGAACGACGGCCCCGAGGGGCTGCTCGCCGCCCTCGCCGGGCAGGTGGACGGCTGGGCCGCGCTGTACGACGCCTCCGGCGCCGTCGTCGCCGCCGCACCCGAGTGGGCCGCACGGCGTGCCGCACGGCTCACCGCCGACGTGGAACGGCTGCGGGAGCGGCCCGCGCCGGCCAGTTCCGTGGTCGGCGGGCCGAGCGGTGAGGACCGGGTCGAGCTGCACTCCCTCGGCACCGGACGGCGCCCGCGCGCCGCGCTCGCCGTGGGTACCGCGGCCGCACTGGGCACCGCCGAGCGGTACGCGGTCCACTCCGCGATCGCCCTGCTGACCCTCACCACCGAGCGGTCCAGGTCCCTGCACGCCGCCGAGCAGCGGATCGGCGCGGCCGTGCTGCGCATGCTGCTCGCCGGGGAGCCGGACCACGCACGGGCGGTGGCCGGGGACCTGTACGGCGAGCTCCTCGACGCTCCCTTCCGGCTGATCCTCGCCGAGTCGGCGTCCGCGTCGGCGGCCCGGGCGCACGCCGACGGGCACGCGCGCGTGGCACCCGCGCCGCCCACCGCCGCGGCGCTCGCCGCGGCCGACACGAGCGGCGATCCACTGGGCGGGCTCGCCGAGACCGTGGAGTCCGCCGCCGCGCGCTCCGGCGAGCCGGTCCTGGTCGTGCCCGACGGAGAGCGGCTCGTGGTGCTCGCGGTGGACGGGGGCGCGGCCGTCGCCGCGTGCCAGGAGTACGCGTTGGCGGTGCAGGCGGCGCGGGCCTCGACCCTGGAGCAGTCGGCCGCTGACGAGGACGAGCTGGTGGTGGGTCTTTCGGCGCCCGCCGGGCCGATCGCCGCGGCGGCCGCCTACAAGCAGGCCGAACAGGCGCTGTCGGTGGCCCGGCGGCGCGGCCGGTCGATGGTCGAGCACGAGGAGCTGGCGGCCGGGTCGGTCCTGCCGCTGCTCGCGGACGACGCGGTGCGCGCCTTCGCCGACGGCCTGCTGCGCGCCCTGCGCGAACACGACGCCACGGGACGGGGCGACCTGGTCGCCTCGCTGCGGGCCTGGCTGTCCCGTCACGGCCAGTGGGACGCGGCGGCAGCCGACCTCGGCGTCCACCGCCACACGCTGCGCTACCGGATGCGACGGGTCGAGGAGATCCTGGGGCGCTCGCTCGACGATCCGGACGTACGGATGGAGCTGTGGCTGGCGCTCAAGGCGACGGCGGCGGCGGGGGAGTGACGGCCACCGGGCGTCGGCTGTACAACCCGTAGAACCCCCGCATCGCACTACTCCTCCCCGGACAAACGACCCGCCGCCGCCCCGGCCCTACCGTGGACCACGAACTTCATCAACCTCGGAAGGGCCGGGACTCGACCATGACCTCCACCCACGCCTTCTGGCTCGCCGGCCGTCAGGCCACCGGCGAGACCCACTTCGACGTCACCTCCCCGTGGGACGGACGGCTCGTCGGCAAGGTCAGCGTTCCGACCGAGGCCCAGGTCGAGGAGGCCGTGGCCGCCGCGTACGCCGTGCGGGACGAGTTCGCCGCCACCCCGGCGCACGTCCGCGCCGCCGCCCTCGACCACGTCTCGAAGCGGCTCGTGGAGCGCACCGAGGAGATCGCGCAGCTGATCTCCGCCGAGAACGGCAAGCCCGTCAAGTGGGCCCGCGGCGAGGTCGGCCGTGCCGTCTCCGTGTTCCGGTTCGCGGCCGAGGAGGCCCGTCGCTTCAACGGCGGCGAGGCCCAGCGCCTGGACACCGACCTCGGCGGCCAGGGCCGTCTGGCGCTGACCCGCCGCTTCCCGAAGGGCGTGGTCCTCGGCATCGCGCCGTTCAACTTCCCGCTGAACCTGTGCGCCCACAAGGTGGCCCCGGCCATCGCCGCCGGCGCCCCGATCATCCTCAAGCCGGCGCCCGCCACCCCGCTGTCCGGCCTGATCATCGGTGACCTGCTCGCCGAGACCGACCTGCCCGCCGGCGCTTGGTCGATCCTCCCGGTCACCAACGACCGCATGCCGGCCCTGGTCCAGGACGAGCGTCTGCCGGTCATCTCCTTCACGGGCTCCGACAAGGTCGGCTACGCGATCATGGACTCGGTGCCGCGCAAGCACCTCACCCTGGAGCTCGGCGGCAACGGCGCGGCCGTCGTCCTCGCCGACTACGCGAGCGACGAGGACCTGGACCGGGCCGCCCACCGCATCGCCACGTTCTCCAACTACCAGGGCGGCCAGTCCTGCATCTCCGTGCAGCGCGTGATCGCCGACGCGTCGGTCTACGACCGGCTGCTGCCGCGTATCGTCGCCGCCGTCGAGGCGCAGGTCACCGGCGACCCCTCCGACGACGCGACGGACGTCGGTCCGCTGGTGAGCGAGGACGCGGCGAAGCGCGTGGAGACCTGGGTCGACGAGGCCGTGGGCGCGGGCGCCAATCTCCTGACCGGTGGCAAGCGGGTCGGCGCCTCGTACGCGCCGACCGTCCTGACCGACGTGCCGGCCGACGTGACCATTTCCTGCGAGGAGGTCTTCGGGCCCGTCCTCATGGTGCAGAAGGTGGACTGCGAGGCCGAGGCCTTCGCCGCGGTCAACGACTCCAAGTACGGCCTCCAGGCGGGCGTGTTCACACACGACCTCCAGGTCGCCTTCCGTGCGCACCGCGCCCTCGAGGTCGGCGGCGTCGTCATCGGCGACGTTCCCTCCTACCGCGCCGACCAGATGCCGTACGGCGGTGCCAAGCAGTCCGGCGTCGGACGCGAGGGCGTGAAGTTCGCGATGGACGACTACACCTACGAGCGTGTGCTGGTCCTCACGGGCCTCGCTCTCTGACGCCACCTTCATGCCGACGGCCGGAGCCCGCTGTGCGGGGGCTCCGGCCGTTGTCGCTTCGAGGACGGGCGCGGGGGCGAGCATGACGTTGTGCTGCGTGCTGGTGAAGTCCGCGGAACTGTCCCCGCGATCGCGGGGCCGACGGCGCCTACCGCAGGGTGTTTCCGGGGCGTTCTGTCATCGTCCTGCCGATGGCGGCCTCGGCGCCGGCAGGGCTCGCCGATCACGACCAAGGCGGGTGTCCGCCGCTACTGGCCGAGGCGGTCCAGGTCGGCGGGGGTCATGCCGGGAGGGCCGAGGACGACATCGCCGAGTTCCTCGGTCACCGCCGTGAACAGCTCCGCGTCCAACTCGGTCTCCGGCGTGGCCAGGTGAACTGGGGTGCCGGCTCGGGCGATGAGCTCGGCGAATCCGGCCGGCGAGGTGATGGTGCATCTGGACCAACTCCGGCACCAACTGGGGCGTCTGGGCCAACCACCCGCACACCGGCGGCATCAAGTCCTACCCCGACGCCAAGAAGGTGATCAACAAGTCGATCACCTCCCTCTCCTCACTCACCAGCAGCTACAACGTCACGGTCCCGTCGTCCGGCGCGTACAACACCTCGTACGACATCTGGGACACCGGCTACGAGTACGAGGTCATGCTCTGGGTGAACAAGACCGGAGCCGTCGGTCCTCTCGGCACCTCGCTTGGCAGCGTGACGCTCGGCGGCAGCACCTGGACCGTCTACAAGGGCAACAACGGCGCGAACGACGTCTTCTCGTTCGTACGCAGCTCGAACTCCAGCCCCGGCACCGTCGACGTCCTGCCGATCCTGAAGGGGATCAAGGACACCAAGGGCTGGTTCGGCAACGTGACCATCGGTGACGTGCAGTTCGGCTACGAGATCACGTCCTCCTCCGGCGGCCTGGACTTCACCACCAACAGTCTGACCGTCAGCAGCAGCTGAGCCGCGGCACAGGGAGGAGTGCGGCCGGTCCCCGCCGGGGACCAGTCCCTCGGCGTCCACGTCGACGGTGAGCCCGCCGACCGTCAAACGCCCGCGCCCGGCCTCGATCTTGACGGAGGACTCGGCGGCCGGCGGATCGGCGAGCAGGGCGCCCGGCAGTCCGTCGAGGACCGGGCCGCCGAGCCGGGCCCGCACGCGAACGGCGTCCGGCCCCCACGGCTCGATGCGTACGGTCTCCTGGCGGCCGCTCCACTCCAGCGCCCCGTCCCGCTCTCGGAACGTGCCGACGGTGGGCGAGGACTGGGCGAGACTGACCTGGGGCTGGTTTTCGGCAGGCTGATTCACGAGGGGTGCTCCTGGAGGAGTGCGGACCGCGAAGTGCCTGGAAGACGGGAATGTGCCCGGGGGGTGCCTGGAGGAGTGGGGTCGTCGGGTGCCCCGGCGGGGCATGGCGGACCGGTCCGAAAGACCGGCTCAGGGCGCGGTCGGAGCCGGGCCGGTGCTCGCCCGGACCGTCAGCTCCGGTGCGAGCAGCACCACTTCGTCCGTTCCGTACCCGTCCAGCTTGGCGACGAGCAGTTCGAGGGCGCGCCGCCCCATCTCGTGCGCGGGGATGGCGACGGACGTCAGCCGCACCGACGCCTGCGTGGCCACCTGGTCCGGGCAGACGGCGATCACGGAGACGTCCTCGGGCACGGCACGGCCCTGCTGGCGCAGCAGCGCCAGCAGCGGCTCGAGCGCGGATTCGTTCTGCACCACGAACCCCGTGGTGCCCGGCCGTTCGTCGAAGATCCGGGCCAGGGTCACGGCCATCGCGTCGTATCCGCCCTCGCAGGGGCGGTGCAGTACGCGCAGTCCAAGCTCGCGGGAGCGGGACCTGAGGCCCTCGAGGGTGCGCTCGGCGAAACCGGTGTGCCGCTCGTAGACGGCGGGCGCCTCGCCGATGACAGCGATGTCACGGTGTCCCAGCGTCGCCAGGTGCTCCGCGCACAACGCCCCGGTGGCCCCGAAGTCGAGGTCGACGCAGGTCAGTCCGGAGGTGCTGGCGGGCAGTCCGATGAGCACCGACGGCTGGTCCGTCTCGCGCAGCAGCGGCAGCCGCTCGTCGTCGAGTTCGACGTCCATCAGGATCATCGCGTCGGCGAGGCCGCTGCCGGTCATCCGGCGCACCGCGTCGGGGCCCTCCTCGCCGGTGAGCAGCAGGACGTCGTACCCGTGGGTGCGCGCGGTGGTCGCCACGGCGATGGCGATCTCCATCATCACCGGCACGTACATGTCCGTGCGCAGCGGGACCATCAGCGCGACGATGTTCGACTTGTTGCTCGCCAGGGCGCGGGCCCCGGCGTTCGGGTGGTAGCCGAGCTCCCGGATGCTCCGCTCGACCCGCTGCCGGGTGGTCGCGGAGATGGACCGCTTGCCGCTGAGGACATAGCTCACCGTGCTCGCCGACACTCCGGCGTGCTGGGCGACCTCGGCTAGGGTGACCATCCAGCTCTCCAAGCGTGACTGAAGCGCTTCGACAGTGTGCGCGTTGCTAAAGGGGGGGGGCGTGTGAGGGTGGCTCGACAGTAGCTTGACGGGGGGAGGGCTGTCCATAGGTTGTCGAAGCGCTTCGACGCGAAATTCCCGAGAGGGCCGTGGCAACCTCCCGGGCACCCGGCGGCCACTGAAGGGGCGCACCCGAACCGTCCCCTCGGAAGGACCCCGATGCAACGCCGGCGCTTCAGGGGCACAGGTCGACTTGACACCAAGGCGTGCTCGGTGGACATCGGTTGGGGCGTTTTCCCGGGCGGGTGGTTGCGCGAGGACTGGTGACCGCGCCCGGATTGGGGTACCAACGATCGAGTAGCACCGGTCAGTAACGTACGCCCGCAAGATCGCCGTACGGCGCCCTTGGTCGTCGTACGGCAGCTTGATCGGCGTACGCCCCATAAGACCCCGATTCGCGGCGAGGTGAGCCTCATGTCCGCACCAACAGCCCCCACTCCCAAGCCCACCGTGACCGAGCGCGAGGCCCGTCAGGTCGCCGAGGCCGCGCGCGATCAGGACTGGCGCAAGCCCAGCTTCGCCAAGGAGCTGTTCCTCGGCCGTTTCCGGCTCGACCTCATCCACCCCCACCCGCAGCCCGCCGACGAGCACGTACAGCGCGGCGAGGAGTTTCTCGCCAAGCTGCGCGACTTCTGCGAGACGCAGATCGACTCCGCCCGCATCGAGCGCGAGGCGCAGATTCCCGACGAGACGATCAACGGGCTCAAGGAGCTCGGTGCCTTCGGTATGAAGATCGACACGAAGTACGGCGGTCTCGGCCTCACCCAGGTGTACTACAACAAGGCACTCGCTCTGGTCGGATCCGCGAGCCCCGCGATCGGCGCCCTGCTGTCCGCGCATCAGTCGATCGGCGTACCGCAGCCGCTGAAAATCTTCGGCACCCAGGGGCAGAAGGACACGTTCCTGCCCCGCTGTGCCCGCACCGACATATCGGCGTTCCTGCTCACCGAGCCGGACGTGGGTTCCGACCCTGCCCGCCTCGCCACCACGGCCGTACCCGACGGGGACGACTACGTGATCGACGGCGTGAAGCTGTGGACCACCAACGGCGTGGTCGCCGACCTGCTCGTCGTCATGGCGCGCGTCCCGAAGTCCGAGGGGCACAAGGGCGGCATCACGGCGTTCGTCGTCGAAGCCGCGTCGGAAGGCATCACCGTCGAGAACCGCAACGCCTTCATGGGCCTGCGCGGTCTCGAGAACGGCGTCACCCGCTTCCACCGCGTCCGCATCCCGGCCGCCAACCGCATCGGCCCCGAGGGCGCCGGCCTGAAGATCGCGCTGACCACACTGAACACCGGCCGGCTCTCCCTGCCCGCGATGTGCGTGGGCGCGGGCAAGTGGTGCCTGAAGATCGCCCGCGAATGGTCGGGAGCGCGTGAGCAGTGGGGCAAGCCGGTCGCGCTGCACGAGTCGGTCGGCTCGAAGATCTCCTTCATCGCGGCGACGACCTTCGCCCTGGAGGCGGTCGTCGACCTGTCGTCGCAGATGGCCGACGAGGACCGCAACGACATCCGCATCGAGGCCGCCCTCGCCAAGCTGTACGGCTCCGAGATGGCCTGGCTGATGGCCGACGAGCTGGTCCAGATCCGTGGCGGACGCGGCTTCGAGACGGCGGAGTCGCTGGAGGCGCGCGGGGAGCGGGCGGTGCCGGCCGAGCAGATGCTGCGCGACCTGCGGATCAACCGCATCTTCGAGGGCTCCACGGAGATCATGCACCTGCTGATCGCACGCGAGGCGGTGGACGCCCATCTGTCCGTGGCCGGTGACCTGATCGACCCGGACAAGACTCTGGCCGACAAGGCGAAGGCGGGTGCGAACGCCGGCGTCTTCTATGCCAAGTGGCTCCCGAAGCTGGTGGCCGGGCAGGGTCAGATCCCGGGTGCGTACGGCGAGTTCCACCAGGAGGTCGACCTCTCGTCGCACCTGCGGTACGTCGAGCGCAGCGCCCGCCGGCTCGCCCGCTCCACCTTCTACGGCATGTCCCGCTGGCAGGGCCGCATGGAGACCAAGCAGGGCTTCCTGGGCCGGATCGTGGACATCGGCGCCGAGCTGTTCGCGATGAGCGCGGCCTGCGTGCGGGCCGAGCATATGCGCAGGACCGGTCGTCACGGGCGTGAGGCGTACCAGCTTGCCGACGCCTTCTGCCGGCAGTCCCGCATCCGTGTGGACGAACTGTTCGGCCGGCTGTGGACCAACACGGACGACCTCGACCGCAAGGTGGTCAAGGGCGTCCTGTCCGGTACCTATGAATGGCTGGAGGAGGGCGTCGTCGACCCGTCCGGCGAGGGTCCGTGGATCGCGGATGCGACCCCCGGCCCGTCGCTCCGGGAGAACGTCCACCGGCCGATCCGCTGACACCTGTCCCCGCGCCCCCCGGTGGGGGCGCGGGGAACTGCGCGACCAGCCAAGGACGGCCCCCCGGCCGACGCACGACGCGCAGCCCCGAGCGGCCCAACAGCTCAGCAGTACTTGTCGCTGGGGTCCCGCGTCGTCCAGGAGCAGGCGTCGACCTTCGAGCCGTTCGCCTTCGTGAGCGTCGCCGTGTCGCTCGTGTTGTTCCAGACGTACGCCCGGCGGTTCTGGTACTTGTCCGCCGTCGTGTCCGTGCCCCGGCCGGTGTGCACCTTCATCGTCTTGTGCGCCCCGATCTTCACGTTGGGGAACGTGTACTTGTGGTTCGAGGCGTCCTTCAGATCCAGCCCTTCAGCGAGACCGCCGAGGAGCCGTTGTTCTTGATCTGCACCCATTCGGCGTTGAGGCTCTTGTTCGAGCGGTCGTCCTTGCCGGGACTGTCGAACCAGACGTGGTAGATGGTCACTCCTCCGGCGGCCTGCGCCGGAGTGGCCAGCAAGGCCGTGCCCGCCAGGGCGATGGCGCCCGCGAGCGCGGGCAAGGCAGCGCGTATGCGCATGGAGATCCCCCCAGGGTGTCGTTCATCGGCCGGTCGTCCGCCGACCGGGAATGAAGTGTTATCGCATGATCTTCACTCTGGCTTCACAGAGGGTGCATCCGCTTCATTCGGCAGCGGAGGCCGATATGCCACACGCTCGAGGGACACCCTGTCCTCCCGGTCGCACGGTGCGGCAACAATGGAGGGATGAGCGACAGTCCAGCCCCTCTTGCCGACCCCCATCTCGTCTTCGACCCCGTGGACGGAGTGCGGGACGTCGTGATCCTCGGCTCCACCGGCTCGATCGGTACCCAGGCCGTCGACCTCGTGCTGCGCAACCCCGACCGGTTCAAGGTCACCGGGCTCTCCGCCAACGGCGGCCGGGTCGGACTGCTCGCCGAGCAGGCCCACCGCCTGCGGGTGCGCACGGTCGCGGTGGCGCGCGAGGACGTCGTAGCGGCCCTGCGGGAGGCCCTGAGCGCACAGTACGGCCCCGGCGAACCCCTCCCCGAGATCGTCGCCGGTCCCGACGCGGCCACCCACCTCGCCGCCTCCGACTGCCACACCGTCCTGAACGGCATCACCGGTTCGATCGGCCTCGCCCCCACCCTCGCCGCCCTGGAGGCGGGCCGCACACTCGCGCTCGCCAACAAGGAGTCGCTCATCGTCGGCGGCCCGCTGGTGAAGGCCCTGGCCAAGCCCGGCCAGATCATCCCGGTCGACTCCGAGCACGCCGCCCTCTTCCAGGCCCTCGCCTCCGGTACCCGCGCCGACGTGCGCAAACTCGTCGTCACCGCCTCCGGCGGTCCGTTCCGCGGCCGGACGAAGGCCGAGCTGGCGAACGTCACTCCCGAGGACGCCCTCGCCCACCCCACCTGGGCGATGGGGCCGGTCATCACGATCAACTCGGCGACCCTGGTGAACAAGGGTCTCGAAGTGATCGAGGCGCACCTGCTGTACGACATTCCCTTCGACCGCATTGAGGTTGTCGTGCACCCGCAGTCGTATGTCCACTCGATGGTGGAATTCACGGACGGATCGACACTGGCGCAGGCGACGCCCCCCGACATGCGGGGGCCGATCGCCATCGGACTCGGCTGGCCCGAACGGGTGCCCGACGCGGCACCCGCCTTCGACTGGACCACCGCGTCGACCTGGGAGTTCTTCCCGCTCGACAACGAGGCGTTCCCCTCGGTCGGACTCGCCCGGCACGTGGGAGAGCTCGCGGGCACGGCCCCGGCGGTGTTCAATGCGGCAAACGAGGAGTGCGTCGACGCGTTCCTGAACGGCACCCTGCCGTATCTCGGGATCATGGACACGGTCACCCGCGTGGTGGAGGAGCACGGCACACCTCGAACGGGAACTTCCCTGACCGTCGCGGACGTCCTCGAAGCGGAGACCTGGGCACGCGCCCGGGCCAGGGAACTGACGGCTCAGACGGCAATTGCGGAGGCTCGTGCATGACGACCTTGATGATGATCCTCGGCATAGTCGTCTTCGTGGTCGGCTTGCTGGTCTCGATCGCCTGGCACGAGCTGGGGCATCTGTCGACGGCCAAGCTCTTCGGCATCCGGGTGCCGCAGTACATGGTCGGGTTCGGCCCGACCATCTGGTCGCGCAAGAAGGGCGAGACCGAGTACGGCATCAAGGCGATCCCGCTCGGCGGCTACATCCGCATGATCGGCATGTTTCCGCCGGGCCCGGACGGCCGGATCGAGGCCCGCTCGACCTCACCGTGGCGCGGGATGATCGAGGACGCCCGGGCGCAGTCCTTCGAGGAACTGCAGCCCGGTGACGAGAAGCGCCTCTTCTACACGCGCAAGCCGTGGAAGCGGGTCATCGTCATGTTCGCGGGTCCCTTCATGAACCTGGTCCTCGCCGTGGCGGTCTTCCTCGGCGTGATGATGACCTTCGGCGTCCAGACCCAGACCACCACGGTCTCCAATGTCTCCGACTGCGTCATCCAGCAGAGCGACAATCGCACGAAGTGCGGAAAGGACGACCCGGCCGCACCGGCCCAGGCCGCCGGGCTCAAGCCGGGCGACAAGATCGTCGCGTTCGACGGCACGCAGGTGAAGGACTGGTCCACCCTCCAGTCCGACATCCGCGCCAACCCCGGCAAGGACGTCACGCTCACCGTCGAGCGCAAGGGCCAGAAGGTCGACCTGCACGCCCACCTGATCAGGAACCAGGTGAGCAAGACGGACGGCAACGGCGGCTATGTCGAGGGCAAGTACGTGTACGCCGGCTTCCTCGGCTTCACGCCCGCAACCGGCATCGTCCAGCAGTCCTTCGACCAGTCCGTGCAGCGGATGGGCGACATGATGGAGAACGGCGTCGAGTCGCTGGTCTCCCTGCCGGGCAAGATCCCCGCCCTGTGGGACGCGGCCTTCGGCAACGCCCCTCGTGAGCCGGACTCCCCGATGGGCGTGGTCGGCGCGGCCCGTGTCGGCGGTGAGGTGTTCACCCTGGACATCCCGCCGTCGCAGCAGCTCGCGATGATGCTGCTGCTCGTCGCGGGCTTCAACCTGTCCCTCTTCCTGTTCAACATGCTTCCGCTGCTCCCGCTCGACGGCGGGCACATCGCGGGTGCCCTGTGGGAGTCGCTGCGGCGCGCGGTGGCCAGGGTGCTGCGCCGCCCCGACCCGGGCCCCTTCGACGTGGCGAAGCTGATGCCGGTCGCGTACGTGGTGGCCGGGATCTTCGTGTGCTTCACCATTCTGGTGCTGATCGCGGACGTGGTTAACCCGGTGAAAATCTCCTAGCCATCGGGAGTTGGCGGCGGCCGGGAAGAGTCCCTTCCCGGCCGCCGCCCATTGAGTGGGTCCACGGACCGTGATGTGCCGGCGTCCACGCCCGTGGCGTAATCTCAGGCCTTGGAGCCCGCCGTTCCGGGACCGGACCTTGATCCACAACTTGGGGTTGCACAGCAGATGACTGCGATTTCACTCGGCATGCCGTCCGTTCCGACCAAGCTCGCCGAACGCCGGAAGAGCCGGCAGATCCAGGTCGGATCTGTGGCGGTGGGTGGTGATGCCCCGGTGTCGGTGCAGTCGATGACGACGACGCGTACGTCGGACGTCGGTGCGAC